>CAZAFY010000061.1:4442-7694 GCA_964484445.1 uncultured Eubacteriales bacterium | reverse complement strand
CTCCTTCAAGTTCGGTGGGAGTGAGATACTCTTCATAACCACCTTTGCCATCGGCTGCGGTAGGAGAGGGAGCAACAGAAGACATTTCGTTTCTGACACCTAAGTCTTCAAACATCGTATTAATATCGATGAGTTCCCCTGTTTTGGCATCTACCATCCAATTACCTTCAATGAAGGGCAAATAGCGCAAAACCGCTTTATAGGTTTTGGGTTCCGTAGGCGCCGGTTGCGGTTCGGGCTTAGGTTCCGGGTTCGGAATCACAGCATCGGGTGCCATTTCAGCTTGTGCTAAGTCATCGGTCATAGGGCGGGGAATCGGTGGTAGAGGAGGAATAGGTTGGGCTTCATTTTCTACTAACACATACTGTAACTTCATGCCGATTTTGCCTTTCAGCAACCAAGCCGCGGCTTCTTGACTGATACTGGTCTCGGTAGAGGGGATTCCCCCTATAATCTTACTGTGAGAATCGCTTCGGTAGAAGGATTGCACCATAAGATCATCGGCATTGATGTTGATATTAAAACTCAAGCCGCTTTCCAATCCATTCAGCAGAATTGAACCGTTGAAGTAATACTGCGTGGCGGACAAGGATTCCTGAGTATTTCCCTCACTGAATTCAACGGTTTCACCTGCGGTCAAGACTTGGGCAACAAAGGATTTCACTACCTCCAATGCAGCCCCTTTGCTGTTGACCGGAAAGGAGGGTTCAAAGAAGGGAGTGTAGGGTTTGTAAATACCATCTTGGGTTTTATAACGCGAATACTGCATGATCTTACCGCTTTCTAGGGCGTAGATCGTCAAATTATCGCTTTCAGAACTCCAATTGAGATTCCAATAAGAGTTTAGAACATCTTCTTGCAGAGTACCGTTGAAGTTGGTGTAGTGATCCCCGATTTTAACGGTTTGTTTGACTTTCATGGTCACAATTCCCAAGCGATCTTTTACTAAAGCATCGCTTTTTGAAGGGATTTCAGCAGCAGCTGAAGGTGGCAATATCGTCATCACAAGGATAGCCATAATCAGGGCGTAGGCTAGTTTTCTTTTCATGAGGATCCTCCCTTTCTGTCTCTACGTTTCTATTTCATAAGACGAAATGCATTGTGAAAAAGTTCCATAAAAAGCAAAAAAAGGACGGCAGAACCGTCCCCTTTTAAAAAAATTATTTTTGTTCTTCAGCCGGTGTAGGTGTTTCCGGTTGCAGTAATTGTGTTAGGTTGATTTTTTCGGCATCGAGCACAAAAACAATGGCTCCACCAACTACGACTTCCACCGGATAATGAGGCATCGCTCCCATGAAACCACCAATGGTTGGGGTAGCGTTCATCAGCTGAGTTCGTGCATGGCAATGAGTTTTGATCAGCTCGACAACTTGGTCTACTAAGTCCGGTTCAACACCGATCAGTAAGGTCGAGTTCCCGGTGCTCAAAAACCCACCGGTACTGGAGATGCGTGTGGAACGGAAAGCATTCTCTCTCAATGCATCGCCTAAATTGCGATAATCTTGGTCTTGGATAATAGCTACGATCAATTTCATAGTAGTTCCCCCTTTTAACAGAATCAAATCTATCGATCAGAGGCGTCCACGCCTTCTGAACAACTTCACTATTTCTTAATTCTGTTGAGAGAGAACCGTTTCCTTCTTTTTTCTTCAGTTCACAGAATCTTGAATTTTTGGAAACAGAATCGAAATCTGGGTTCCTTTGCCTGGATTGCTCAGCAAATCAATGGAGGCTCCATGTTGTCTTGCACCATGCTTGACAATCGCTAAACCCAATCCGGTGCCATCGATTTTTCGCGAATGTGTCTTATCGGCACGGAAAAATCGCTCAAAAACCCGATTCTGATCCTCCAATTCGATGCCCATTCCACTGTCTTTGACACGCAGTAAAACGGCATCACCTATTGGCTGGGTGGTTACTTCCAAAGTACCATGGAGTTTGTTATATTTTATGGCGTTATCACAGAGGTTAAAAATCATTTCTTCCAGCAAAACCTTACTACCCATAACAGAAACAGGCACACCTGTTACCTTGGCCTGAATGCGCATCTCTTCGAGTTGAGGTTGCAAGCGTTTAAGCACACCCTCTGCCAAAGAATGCAATTCCACCGGTTCAGGATTCAGAGGGGTTTTATTCTCATCCAATTTGGAAATCATGATGATGTCTTCAACCAGATGGATTAGACGCTGCGCTTCTTGGTGAATCCTCTCCACGAACTGAGGCACATCTTCGGGTTTCACTAAACCGTTCTTGATAATCTCGGCATAACCGGAAATTGATTGCAAGGGAGTCTTCAATTCGTGGGAAACATTAGCAGTAAATTCTTTGCGGAGTTGCTCGGCCGCTTGGCGATCGGTGACATCTAAAAGGAAGAGAACCGTCCCCTGCAAATCATCCTCGTTACAGACCGGGTGAGCCAAGAACTGATACGTCTTCCGATGATAATTCAAGAACATTTCTTCGCTGTGATCACAAGTCAGCTGTTCAAAGAGACTTTTTAAATCCAGACTTCGTGTCAGAAGCAAAAGATTTTTACCAATCAGGTCATCTCCGGCCAATTCCAACATTTGAATAGCGGCTTGATTAATGGTCACGATTTCTTTTTGTTCGTTTAAGAGTATCAGGCCATTGCTCATGTGCTGGGTGATCGTATCAAACTCGAGTTTTGCTTTCTCAAGGGCGTATAATTGATTTTGCAATGCACGATTCTGGTGTTCGATCCGCCCCAACAAAGGAGCCAATTCTTCGTAGGTATCGTTTTCCAGGGGATGATTGAGATCTAAGCTGTTTAAAGGCTGCATGAGACGTTTGGTTTCCCGGTATGCCACAAAATAAGCAATAGCTCCGATCAGAGTCATAAAGAAGATAAACCAGGGAACCAATTGCAGTAAAGAAGCCCAAATACTATCGGTAGTGACAGCAGTGCGCAGGACTTGCTGGTTTGGCAGGAGTAAAGCGTAATAAAAGGTTTGCAGACTCAGTGTATCGGAAGAACGAATCGACCGACTGCTACCTAAACTACGTGCTTCGATGACCTCGGGGCGATCATTGTGATTGACCATGGTTGCAACATTACTGAAGTTGTCGAATAAGACCGTGCCGTCCACGTCAATCAGTGTGATTCGGTTCAAGAGAGATCGATTCGGTGCCGACTTCAGCTCCAGCAAATAAGGAAAACCGCCGGTTTCTAATCCGGCCGAATAGATCAATGCTTCTTTTTGCAATTCGACTTGGGTATCCTCATAACTTTCT
>CAZAFY010000061.1:0-4432 GCA_964484445.1 uncultured Eubacteriales bacterium | reverse complement strand
ACCAAAAATCAAACCGCTGCTGACAATGGCTGCTACCATAGCATACAAAAAAATCTTTAAAAAAATGGACTTTCTCATGGCAAATTCACCAGACGATATCCCATGCCTCGTACGGTTTCGATCATATCTCCGTAAGCACCAAGCTTTTGTCGCAAGGTGCGCACATGCACATCCACAGTTCGAGTCTCTCCGGGGAAGTCATAACCCCAGATATCTGTAAGTAAGACATCTCGTGTATAGACAATGCCCGGGGTTTTCATGAGATGATGCAACAATTGGAATTCTTTGAGGGTCAGACTGACCGGCTCTTCCCCTACAAAAACAAGATGCTTTGTTTCGTGTAAACTCAAAGCACCGATCTGAAGAATATCCTCTTTGCTGCCCCGTCCGCTTCGCCGTAAAACGGCTCGCACACGAGAAACCAGTTCCATCATGCCAAAGGGTTTGGCAATGTAATCGTCGGCACCGCTGTCTAAGCCAGTGACCTTGTCAAATTCGGTGCCTTTGGCGGTTGCCATGATCACCGGAAGATTTGCGGAGTAGGGGGTGTTGCGTAATTGCTTTAAGATGGTGATGCCATCTTTGCCTGGAAGCATGATGTCTAAAATGACCAATTCGGGAAGTTTGTTCTGCATCGCAGCAAAGAAGGGTTCACTATCTGAAAATCCTCTTGCTTCAAACCCCGTAGATTGAAGGGTGTAGACCACCAATTCTCGGATATTGCGGTCATCTTCCACGACGTAAATCATTTAATCATCTCCTTCACGTGATCCAGTTATCGAAAACAGAACCCATTCTGCAATGTTAGTTGCATGATCACCAATGCGTTCAAAGTATTTGGCGATCATCAGTAAATCTAAGGCGGCATTGGCATCGCAACATTGAGCAGCAATACGTTCCACTAAGACTCGTTTCATTTCATTGAATAATTCATCTACCACATCATCATAAGCGATAATTTTGTGGGCCAGTTCGGCATCCTGATGGACATAAGCATCAATACTTTCAATTACCATCTTCATGGTGGCTTTGGCCATTTCACCAATCGGGCGGACCATATCTTCTTCATGAATGCTACCAAAGGTGATGATTTCAGAAATATCGGCTGCCTGGTCGCCAATCCGTTCCATGTCGGTGATCATCTTCAGAGCCGAGGAGATTTGACGTAAGTCGCGAGCCACCGGTTGTTGCTGCAAGAGCAAGCGCAGGCAGTGGCTTTCAATCTCTCGCTCTTTGCGGTCGATTTCAGCATCGGCAGCTATGGTTTGTCGAGCTAAAGTGGTATCGTTTTCCAGCAAGGCCTGGTTGGCATCGGCAATAATAGTTTCACAAAGGGTACCCATTTCAATCATATACTGATTCAGCAGAGCCAGCTGTTCGTCGAATTTACTGCGCATCTTATCCAAACCTCCCTGTAATGTAATCTTCAGTGCGTTGGTCCTTGGGCATTGTAAATAGTTGTTCGGTGGTTGCCATTTCAATAACTTCTCCCAATAAGAAGAAAGCAGTTTGATCTGAGGTGCGAACTGCTTGCTGCATATTGTGAGTGACGATCACAATCGTGTATTTGTCGCTCAATTCCATGACCAATTCTTCGATCTTGGCGGTGGAAATAGGGTCCAAAGAAGAAGTAGGCTCATCCATGAGTAAGACTTCCGGTTCAACAGCCAAAGCACGTGCAATGCACAAGCGTTGTTGCTGACCTCCGGATAAGCCAAGGGCATTATGTTTCAAGCGATCCTTGGTTTCATCCCATATGGCGGCGTTGCGCAAGGCGGTTTCCACTAAATCATCCAATTTTACTTTGTTGCGCAACCCATGTGTGCGAGGACCATAGGCAACGTTATCATAGATGCTCATAGGGAAAGGATTGGGTTTCTGAAACACCATGCCTACTCGCTTACGCAAGAGGTTGACATCCATACTCCCATAAATATCTTCTCCGTCGAGTAAGACTTCTCCTGTAATCTTTGCCGTTTCAACTAGGTCGTTCATCCGATTTAGGCTTTTCAAAAAAGATGATTTTCCACACCCGGAAGGCCCAATAAAAGCGGTCACTTTTTTTTCGGGAATATGCATCTGGATATTTTTGAGCGCATGGAAATCCCCGTAATGTAAATTTAGCTGCTTGATCGTGAATTTATCCTTATCCATTTTCAATTCCCTTCTTCTATATAGATATCTTTTCCAACTTCTGTTCTAATTGTAAAATCCCAATGTAAAGTCCAAAAGAGGACCTTAGTAAAATTCTTGTTAAATCGCAAATAAAAAGGGCAAGAAGGATTCGATTCTTCACCACACGAAATGAATAGCAAACATTGAAGGAGGGCTCGCTATGAATAACTTGTTACAACGCGCCAAAGAAAAGGAAAAGACTTTTATTGAATACCGACGTCAATTTCACAGGCATCCGGAGCCGGGTTGGGAAGAATTCGAGACCTCGGCAACGGTGATGCGCCACCTTGATTCCTTAGGCATTCCTTATACCCGCATCGGTACCACCGCTGTGGTGGGTTTGATTGAAGGCGGAAAACCAGGAGATCGTTGTATTGGCATTCGTGCTGACATGGATTGTTTGCCAATTCTGGAACAAACCGGAGTAGAGTATCAGTCGCAAATCCCGAATCGTATGCATGCTTGCGGACACGACGGACATACCGCAATTCTCATGGGAGTCGCTACTCTTTTAAGCGAAGTCAAAGAGCAAATCCCCGGCAAAGTCAAGCTCTTTTTCCAACCTGCGGAAGAAGGTCCCGGTGGGGCCAAGATTATGATTGAGCAAGGGGCAATGGAGAATCCCAAAGTGGATGCTGTGATCGCTTTGCATATTGGCACTGTAGATTTGCCAACCGGAAAAATTGCTATGATGCCTGGGCCGTCCTCCGGTGGGACTCAAGGATTAAAAATCGTCATCACCGGCCGTGGTGGTCATGGCGCGCATCCCCATAAATCGGTCGATGCCATTATTGCTGCTGCCCATGTGGTAACTGCGTTGCAAAGCATTGCCAGCCGCGAAGTGGACCCCTTGGACTCCATTGTTATCACCATTGGCACCATTCAAGGAGGATACCGCGGCAATGTTATTGCGGACCGCGTAGAAATGACCGGTACCATCCGCACCCTAGAACCCAATGTGCGCAATGCCGTTCCTGGGCAGATCGAACGCATTGTCGCCGGTGTTTGTGAAGCCATGCGCTGCACCTATGAAATCGAAATCCCTGAAGGCATTCCTTCGGTAGTGAATGACCCTGCAATGGTAGCCTTGGCGCTCGACTCCTGCGTAGATGTCTTAGGCAAAGACAACGTCTTCATCAAAAAACGCCCCTCCATGGGCGGAGAAGATTTCTGTTACTTCGCTTCTGCTGCTCCCGGGGTCATGTTAGCGTTAGGGGCTGAAAACGCGGCCAAAAATTGCAATGTGCCCGGACATCACCCCAAATACAATTTTGACGAAGATGCCATTGCCATTGGTATGGCTTCCTTAAGCCAAATCGCACTGGATTTCTTGAGTGGTAAATAATACACCAATATAAAGGAGGCAAATCATGGTTGATCTTATTATTCGCAACGCCCGCATTGTCGACGGTAGTGGAGCTGCTTCCTATAACGCAGATGTTGCCATAGAAAACGGAGTCATTACTCAAATCGGGTCTCTCGCAACCGTAGAAGCCAAAGAAACCATCGATGCGAGTGGCAAAGTCTTGGCGCCTGGGTTCATCGATATCCATACCCATTCGGATACCTCGCTTATGCTGGATTCAAGAGCGCAATCGCATATGCAGCAAGGCGTCACTACCGAAGTATTAGGTCAATGCGGTGGTTCTATGGTGCCACGCACTGAAGCGATGGCTGAAGCCAGCAAAGCCATGCAGCAACGCATGAACCCCAAAGCCGAGCCTTTTATGGGAATAACCACAGCGGAGTATATGGCCGAACTCGAACAACGAGGCATCTCGCCCAATGCTATCTTTATAACTGGGCAAGGCAATGCCAGGCAAATGGTGATGAACTTCCAAGATGGCCCTGCCAATGCCGAGCAACTCGAACAGATGAAAGCGATTATTCGTCAAAGTATGGAAGAGGGTTCTTTTGGTATTTCAACCGGGTTGATTTACACACCCAGTGTTTACGCCGAAGTCAACGAAATCACCGAATTAGCCAAAGTCGCAGCCGAGTATAAAGGAATCTACTTTACCCATATTCGTGGCGAAAACGATACCGTGGTGGAAGCCGTAGCCGAAGCGCTGGAAATCGGACGTCGTGCCAAGATTCCTGTGCAGATCTCTCACCTGAAAGCCATGGGTAAACACATGTGGGGAACCTCAAAAACAATTTTGAAAATGATCGATGACGCGCATGCCGAGGGTATTGATGTGACCTTTGATCAATATCCCTATACAGCAGCCGCTTGCGGGCTAGATGCCGTTTTACC
>CAZAFY010000060.1:0-7978 GCA_964484445.1 uncultured Eubacteriales bacterium | reverse complement strand
GAACTGAAGTTCGAAGCCAATTTGAAAAAAATGATGGATCTGATCAAAGAAAGCGGGATGGTCCTGCGCCCCCATTACAAATCGCATAAGTCTGTAGATATAGCGCGCAAGCAGATCGCCTATGGAGCAAAAGGAATAACCTGTGCCAAATTAGGGGAAGCCGAAGACTTAGCAGATGCAGGAATCCACGATATTTTGATCGCAAATCAAATTGTTCAACCTTCTAAATTGACACGCATTGCTCATTTAGCCAACAAATGCAAATTGACCGTTTGTGTAGATTGCGAAGAAAACATTTTGGCTTTGGAGCAAGCGGCTGCCGTGGCGAATTCGTTGATTCATGTCTATGTCGAGTTCGACGTTGGTATGAAACGCTGTGGAGTCACTTCTTTGGAAGCCGTGGCGAAATTAGCGAAAGCCGTACAAGCTCAGCCGCATTTGAGTTTCGATGGCATTCAAGCCTATGCTGGTCAACTCTCTCACGAATTCGATGGCGATAAACGCAAAAAAGAATCCGGAGAAACCGATGAAAACCTCATTACACTCAAAGCTTTTTTACAAGGGCAGGGGATCGATGTCAAAGAAGTCAGTGGAGGAAGTACCGGAACTGCTTTATTGAAGGGAAACCCCAAAATATATACGGAATTACAGGCCGGAACCTATATTTTTATGGATGCCTCTTACGCTAAAATGGACTTACCCTTTGAACATAGCCTTTTTGTTTTATCCACTGTTATCAGCACCGGACCGAATTTAGTAGTTACCGATGCCGGTGTTAAAGCGGTTGGCGTGGACCAAGGATTACCTCGTTTTGTAGGCTTCCCACAAGACGCACCGATCAACCTCAGCGAAGAGCACGGCGCAATTCGTTTGGCAAATCATGGCAAGAAGATTAACGATAAAGTCTGGTATATTCCTGGTCACAGCTGTACGACTGCCAACCTACATAATCAAATTTATCTTTTCCAAGGAGATGAAGTAACCGGAAAAATCATCGTTACCAGTCGGGGAAAAGGACAGTAAACATCATCATAATCAAAATCCTCTCAAGCAAGCCCTGTTCAGTACAGGGCTTGCTTATTTTTGATGTTTGTGAAAATTTTCTTGAAAAAGTGTTGAAATTGTGAAGGAATCTGCCAATAACATCCAGAAATAGATCGTATATAGAGAAATAATTCACGAATGCGCATAGAACCATCACATTTGTTTTGTAATATAACCTTGGCTTAATCTATACGACAACAAGGAGGTTTATCATGGATGTTTCAAGAGTAGAAGCTCTTCCTCGAGAAGAAATCTCGCAACACCAACAAGAACAAGTGTTCAATCTGATGGATCTATATGGAAACAACAAAGAAAACTTAATTCAAATTCTCCATGGAACACAGCAGATCGTAGGGCACATCCCGTTATCTCTCCAGGTTTTGATTGCAGAAAACCTCAAAATACCGGTCAGCGATGTGTCAGGAGTCGTCTCTTTTTATTCCTTTTTTTCTGCAACTCCAAGGGGAAAGCATATTATCAGAGTTTGCCTGGGAACGGCCTGTTACGTGCGTGGGGGCAAGAAATTGGTAGAAACCTTGCAAAGTAAATTGCAGATTGGGTTGAATCAAACAACCGAGGACGGCAAATTCACCTTAGAGATCGCTCGATGTATTGGCGCTTGCGGCTTGGCTCCGGCCATGATGATCGACGATGTCGTATATCGACAAGTGAATCCCAATAAATTGGATTCGATTTTGCAGAAAGTTGAAGGAGGGATAAGCAATGACGGAACGCATTGAAAATTTAGTACAACTCCTTCAGATCAAAGAAGCATATCTACAACGGAGCGCACAATATTGTCATCAGGTCTTGGTTTGCGGCGGAGCCGGTTGTATCTCTTCTCATTGTGATGAAATCGTAGTAGCGCTCAAGAACAGTTTGAGCGTTAATCAATTAACACAGGATGTCCTCGTAACGGTTACCGGATGTATGGGGATTTGTGCGGTTGGTCCAGTGATGTTGATTTTACCCGAACGCATCTTCTACACCAATCTTACTCCGGAAAAGACGAAGGAAATCGTCAAAGCTCACCTCTGCGAAGGCCGTGTGTTAGAGCAATATACTTTTTATGATCAATCCTTGGAACGACATGTTCCCTGCATAGACGACATTGAATTCTTTAAAGCTCAAATCAAAATCGTTTTAGATAATTGCGGATTGATCGACTTCAATGATATCCAAGCTTACATTGCGCGTGACGGTTATACGGCTTTGGCTAATGCTTTGAGTAAACAATCTCCTCAAGAGGTCATCGATGAAGTCAAGCGCTCGGGGTTGAGAGGGCGCGGTGGAGCTGGATTCCCTACTGGAATCAAGTGGCAAGCCGGTCATGATCAACCAGGGAAACAGAAATATATGGTTTGCAATGCCGATGAAGGAGATCCTGGTGCCTTTATGGACCGTAGCATTATCGAAGGCGATCCTCACGCAGTCATTGAAGGTATGATGCTAGGTGGATACGCCATTGGTGCGAATCATGGTTACGTTTATATTCGAGCGGAATACCCCATTGCTATTGAGCGTTTGCAGGTAGCAATCCAGCAGGCAAAAAATGTTGGTCTTTTAGGCAACAATATCATGAATACAGAATTTTCCTTTGAATTAGAGATTCGCATGGGAGCGGGCGCCTTTGTTTGCGGCGAGGAAACAGCACTCATGGCAAGTATTGAAGGGAAACGCGGAGAACCTCGACAAAAACCACCGTTCCCCTTTCAATCGGGTTTATTTGGTAAACCTACAATCATCAATAACGTCGAGACCTTAGCCAATATTCCAAAAATCCTACGTCGCGGAGGCGCTTGGTATGCCGGATTTGGCTTACCCCATGCACCCGGGACTAAGGTTTTTGCCTTAGCCGGGCAAGTGGTCAACACGGGAATTATTGAAGTGCCTATTGGGATATCCATTGGTGATATTGTATATAAAATCGGCGGTGGTATTCCGAACGGCAAAGCTTTTAAAGCAGTTCAAATCGGTGGACCTTCCGGAGGTTGTGTTACTAAGGAAGCCTTGAATACCCCTGCCGATTACGAATCCTTAACCAAACTGGGTGCAATCATGGGTTCCGGCGGTCTTATCGTCATGAACGAAGATACCTGTATGGTGGACACAGCTCGCTTCTTTATGGATTTCATTCGCGATGAATCCTGCGGCAAATGTGCAGCGTGTCGTATTGGTACCAAACGTATGTTGGAAATTTTAGAACGTATTACCGAAGGCAAAGGCCGCAAAGGTGATATTGAGTTGCTGGAAGAAATCGGATCAACCTTGCAACAAACCGCTATGTGTGGTTTAGGTCAGACGGCACCCAACCCCATTTTGTCGACCATTCGTTATTTCAGAGACGAGTTTGAGGAACATATCGAAAAGAAATACTGTCGTGCCGGCGTTTGTGCGTCTTTATTCCTTTCACCTTGTGAAAACACTTGTCCTGCTCATGTCAATGTCCCCGGTTATGTAGCTTTGGTTGCCAGTGGGCGTTTCTTGGATGCCTACCAATTGATCATGCAGGAAAATCCCTTCCCTGCAGTTTGTGGTCGAATTTGTACGCGCCCCTGTGAGAGTAAGTGCCGCCGGAGCACGGTCGATGAAGCAGTAGCGATTCGAGATTTGAAACGATTTGTTGCGGACTATGCGTTCAAGCATGAACTGCCTGAAAGCATGCAGTGGACAGCTGCCAAAAACGGGCGGCGTATCGCGGTCATCGGAGCAGGAGCCTCCGGGTTGACCTGTGCTTATTATATGGTTCGTTTGGGCTACGATGTCGATGTCTATGAAGCAGAACAAGTGGCAGGTGGAGTTTTAGCCTACGGGATTCCGGAGTATCGTTTACCGAAAGATATTTTACAGCATGAGATTGATCTCATTGTCAAAGCCGGTGTTAAGATCAAATACGGCATGGAGGTTGGCAAAGATATTGATTTTAAGACTCTGCGTAGCCATTATAATGCGATTTATGTGGCAACTGGCACTCAATACCCTCAAAAAGTGCAAATCCCCGGGGAGGAACTCGAGGGTGTGGAACATGGCATCACTTTCTTAAAACGAGTTCATTTTGAGAAAGGACGTCGCCTTAGCGGTACCGTTGCCGTAATTGGTGGAGGTAATACGGCCATTGACTCTGCACGTACCGCAATTCGCTTAGGTGCGGAGCGAGTCATCGTTGTTTACCGACGTAGTGTCGATGCGATGCCTGCGTATCGAGAAGAAGTCCTTGAGGCAATTGAAGAAGGCGTTGAGATCATGGAACTTACCGCGCCGGTGCGGATCATCGGCGACAAAAAAGGTCGCGTCTGTGAGCTGGAGTGTATGCAAATGGTTTTAGGAGACTTCGATGCTTCCGGACGCAGACGTTCGGTAGAAGTAAAAGGAACGACCATCCGCATTCCGGTTTCTTTGGTGATCCCGGCTGTCAGTCAATACGCAGATTTACCCTTTATTGGTAAACAAGAAGTCAGTCGTACTCGCTGGGGTACTTTTGTGATTGACGAAGACACACTCATGACCACCATGCCCGGGGTTTTTGCCGGCGGCGATGTGGCGAGAGGACCGGATGATGTCATACGAGCTATTTCCGATGGTAAGAAGGCAGCAGAAGCCATTGATCGCTATTTGGGTGGCAAAGGGGTCTTGAATAAAGGGAACCCCATTGAGATTCCGGAAATCATCGATCCCGATGAAATCGTATACCACACCCAATTCGAAAAAGAAATCCTATCTCCGGATCATCGAACACAAAGTTTTGAAGAGGTTGTTAAAGGATATCATAAGATCAATGCCATTGCAGAAGCGATGCGCTGCCTGCATTGCGATAGGAGGTTGTCATGATTCACCTAACTATTAATCAAAAGCCAATTACCGTAGCGGAGGGAACCACCATACTTCAGGCAGCCCAACAGCATCACATTGCGATCCCTAATCTATGTTATTTAGAAGGGATCCACAAAAGCGGTTCCTGCAGAATCTGTAGTGTGGAAGTGGTGGGTGCAAAGACGCTCATGGCTTCTTGTGTAACCGAAGTACGAGAAGGGATGGTCGTCAATACCAACACTAAAAAAGTCCAAGATGCGCGAAAGATGCTGTATCAATTGTTGTTATCGGATCATCGTCAAGATTGTTTACATTGTCAGCGTAATCTGGACTGCGAGTTACAACAATTAGGTCAACAACTCGGTGTAACAGAAACAATTTTTGAAACAACCAGTGCCCGAACTCAAATGGACGTGGGTTTCTCCATTACCAGAGATCCATCCAAATGTATTCTTTGTCGTCGATGTGTGACGGTCTGCAATGAGATCCAAGGCTTAGGTGCGATTAATATCCAAAACCGGGGCTTTGATTCCATTATTGCACCAGCTATGGAATTGCCATTGTCGCACGTGGATTGTGCCAACTGTGGTCAGTGCACCATCGTTTGTCCGGTAGGAGCCTTAAAAGAGACCGATGCTACAGAGCGAGTTTGGCAAGTCTTGCACGACCCGAGCACAAGAGTCGTCATGCAGTGTGCACCGGCTGTGCGTGTGGCATTAGGGGAATTGTTCGGGTATCCTGTGGGAACGGCGGTAACCGGTCAATTAGCGGCTGCTATGCGAGCCCTAGGTGTAGACGATGTCTTCGATACCAACTGGGCAGCAGATCTCACCATTATGGAAGAGGGGACCGAACTTTTGCAACGCTTGCAAAAAATGTTGCGTGGTGAAAAAGCAGCCTTTCCCATGTTGACCAGTTGCTCACCGGGATGGATCAAATTCGTTGAACATAAATATCCAAGCCTTTTAGAACATCTTTCCAGTTGTAAATCACCGCAAATGATGTTGGGAGCGATTGCAAAATCTTACTATGCCACAAGAATCGGGGTCGATCCCAAGAAAATGTTTGTGGTCTCTGTCATGCCTTGCACGGCGAAAAAGTTTGAAATCACCCGCGAAGAAATGATCCACGACGGCTTAGCCGATGTGGACGCCGTTTTGACAACGCGAGAATTAGGGGTGATGATTCGCCAGGCCGGCATTGACTTCCGCCAACTTCCAAAACAGTCTTTTGATGATCCTCTCGGCAATTCGACCGGTGCCGCCGATATCTTTGGTGTTACCGGTGGTGTTATGGAAGCTGCTTTGCGAACGGTATATACGATCATTTCTGGTAGGCCATTGCCATTTGAAAATCTTCATGTGGCGCCAATTGTAGGCATAGAAGAAATCAAGGAAGCAACGATAAAATTGGAAGGATTGTTACCCGAATACAAAGCTCTGGAAGGAGCTGAAGTCAAAGTTGCTGTTACCAGTGGTCTAAACGGTGCCGCAGTTCTCATGGATCAAATTGCTGAAGGTAGTTCTCCTTACTTGTTTATAGAAATCATGGGATGCCCGGGAGGTTGCATTACCGGTGGTGGACAACCACGCAGCCAAGATCCTGAGGTGCAACAAAAACGAATGAATGCACTCTATCAAGAAGACGAGAGCAAGGTTGTTCGAGAGTCTCACAAAAACCCTTCGATTGAAGCCATTTATCGGGACTTCCTGGTGGAACCCTGTGGGGAGATGTCACACCATTTGCTCCATACACATTATATTGCGAGAACCTCGGTTTTGCCCGAGGATGTTAAAGCAAAAATCAAACCGCAAGAGCAAGATAAGCCCTTTGTTGAACAGAAGCAAATGCAGGACCAGGCACCTTCTTCCTCCTTGGTTCAAGAAATCCAGCAATTACAGAATCAGATTAAGGAAATGAAAGAGTCCGAAGAGATTTACAAACAGATTATAGCCGATTGCAGCAAACGAATCCTTCATAAGAGGAACTAATTTGAAAGAGGTGTGAAGAGGATGCGGATACTCATTGCCGACACCGACACCGGTTGGGTCAAGAAGCTAAGTGAAGAAGCAGAAAAGCACAATATGGTGATTGAGCATGCCAATAATGGCATGGAAGCGATCAAAAGGATAAGGCGTACTTCCTACGATGCTTTGATCACAGAGGTTTCTTTGCCGGATGTTGACGGTGTTTTAGCTTGCAGACAAATTCGCAAGATTTCGAACCTTCCCATCCTCTTTCTTTCCTCAAAAAATAAGCCCTCAGAAAAAATGGCGGCTTTTGAAGCAGGTGCCGACGATTATATCTTAAAACCATGCTATCTTCCTGAGGTTTTTGCTCGTCTTCAGGTTCACATGCGCCGAAAAGAGGGGTCTTCTTTTCGATTACCCCTTTGTATTGACGGCATTACAGTTGACAAGTCCGGGAAAATACTTTTTATTGATAATCGCAAAGTTGAAGTTACCCCCAAAGAGTTTGAATTATTGGCTTTATTATGTGAAAATGCTAATATTGCGTTATCGCGTAGCCAAATCATTGAACGCATCTGGGGTGCGGATTTTTTGGGAGATGATCGCACCATTGACTCTCATATCCGCTCCTTACGACGTAAAATCGAACCGTATCACACTTATATCCGAACGGTTTGGGGGTATGGCTATAAGTTGAGCAAAGAATAACCGGCAGCGATTCCTTGAATTTCAAATCGAATGATGGTATAATCATAGTAGATTCAAGGAGGTGGGAAACGCGATGAAGATCAGTGCTGCCAGTCAGGACTATTTAGAAGCCTTATTGGAGCTTTCAGAAGAAGAACACTCTGTGCGTTCAATTGATGTAGCAAAGCGGATCGGTGTTTCTCGCGCCAGTGTCAACAAAGCTATCGGAGTTTTAAGAGAAAGCGGTTTTGTAGAGCAAGAAAAGTATTCCGAAATCACCTTGACCGATGAAGGAATTCGAGCGGCGAAAGCAGTTTTAAAGCGACATTCTACCTTAAAGCAATTTTTGACCGACATTCTTTGTGTGAGTGAAGAGAATGCTGAAAACGATGCCTGCCGCATGGAGCATGTGATCAGTTTAGAAACTCTGGAGAAGTTACAATTGTTTTTACAGCAAAGAAAAGAAT
>CAZAFY010000059.1:4153-8070 GCA_964484445.1 uncultured Eubacteriales bacterium | reverse complement strand
CAAGAAGGGCATTGCTTCAAATGGGCATTAATAGCCTGAACACTGGTTTCACTGGCTAATTTATCATGATAAAGAGCCACTAAATCCAGGACGATATCACAAGAGAGAGCCATGTTGCAATTCCTCCATTAACATTTTTTTCGCTCGATAATACAAGACTTTGGCAGAGTTTTCGCTGATTTTTAAGATAGATGCCACTTGGGCAAAGGATAACTGGGCGTAAATCCGTAACATGATGACATCTTTATATTTGTCGGGTAATTTGCGAATCAGGCTTCGCAAAGCTGCTTCAATTTCCTTCTTCTCCGCTTGTTCTAAAGGGGTAGGCGCATTTGCACAATAGGTTTCCACAACCAACGATAAATCTACGGTATCTAGACTCCGCTTTTTCTTTCTAAGGAAATGGTAAAACACGTGCTTGGCAATCGCCACTAACCAAGTATAGGGGTCACTCTGCCCTTTAAAACGGTGAAAGCCGGTAAACGCCTGATAAAAAGTTTCTTGAGTCAAATCTTCGGTTTCATTACGGTTTCGACTCAACCTGAACAAAAAGGCGTAGATTCGCGGATAAAAGGCTTCATAAAGCTCTTCAAAGGGCTTCATTTAGATATTGGTATCCATTTTAGCGCCGCATTCACGGCAGAATTTTGTGCCCAAGGGGTTTTCCGCACCACAATTGTGACAATGAGTTGCAGAATCTACTGGAAGTACTGGCTCCGGTGCCGGCACCGGTTCAAGACGAGTGCCGCATTCACGGCAAAATTTGGTACCGATTTCGTTGAGTGTACCACAGTTGGGGCATTTGATCCCGGAAACCATCGGAGCTTCTTCCGGTGCATCATCTTCCTCAACTTTTTTTGCTTTTTGGTTAATCGTATCGATTTCTCCTTGGAGCATGTCGATGGACTCTTGAATGTCCTTGATTTCCAAACACATTTCAGTGACTTCCTCGTCGAGCTCGTGTCCGTCTTCAAATAGTCTCCAGTAGTAATCCCCAATTTTGGTTTTTACAGTTTCCATTGCTGCTTTTTCATTCATAATTTTCCCGTTTAATCGGGTGATTTCTAGTGTATCTGCACCTTTAGCTGCTACATTTTTTGCTGCCTTTGATAATCTGTCAAAGAATGCCATGATTGTATCCTCCTTTTTTTTCTGGTCTGCTGTATTAATTAGCTGTTCAGTAAAATAATTCCTTCTTCTTTTGATCAGCAACTTGATTTCTACCAATCTTTGGTGTATAATGGCAACGATTTCAGTTTTGAAGGGAGAGATGTAGTGTGTATGCAACTGTTATGGTGATCACGAACTAACTCCATACAGGGCAAACAAACCAAATGCATAAGCATGGGAGCAGAGGCTCCTTGGTTTGCGATGCCATTTACGACAAGGATCCTTTCTTCATCCTAACCTCGGTAGAGTACCCGTGGCAGGCAGTGAATAAAGCTGCTTGTGCACGGGATTTTTGTGTACTTTTTTTGAAGGCCTTGTCATGTCAAATTTTTATGCCATCGTTACGATGAGCGCACGACAGGAGGAACCCGATTGAATTTTTTAGAAAAATATGGTTTTCAGCCAGAGAACCATCCCCCGGTGATCTCAGATCATCTTGTAGCCCGAATCACAGCTGTTCACAGGGAACGCTATGAAATCGTTTCCGAACTTGGTGAAGGCACAGCCCAATTAAAAGCTGGAGTTTATTACACTCCATACCCAGAAGAACTTTATCCCACTGTGGGAGACTTTGTTTGGATACGACCAAACCCCTACGGAGAAAGTCTGATTGTCAAAACCCTTGCTCGATCGACCTTTTTCGCTCGTAAAGATCCTGACCCTAATGTAGGTGAGCAAGTGGTAGCGGCAAATTTCGATACGGTATTTATGTTTACTTCACTTAATCGCGATTTTAATACCAAACGTTTGGAGCGATATTTAGCGCTTACGCATCAAAGCGGCGCTGAACCGGTCATCCTTTTAACCAAATCCGACTTAGCAGAAGACGAGGTCCGCTTGAAAGAAATGATCCATGCCGTTGAGATTATGGCTGGAGAGAGCACGATTCTAATTGTCAGCAGTAAAACCGGTCAAGGTTTGGAAGAGGCTCGTGCATTGCTGAAGCCTGGAAAGACTGTTGTTTGTTTGGGCTCTTCCGGAGTTGGAAAATCCAGTCTGATCAATGCCTTAGCCGGTGAGGAGATCATGAAGGTGGGCGAAGTACGCGAAGGTGACGACCGTGGTCGCCACACCACCACCCACAGGCAGCTGATTCTCATGAAAACCGGAGCCCTCTTCATCGATACACCGGGTATGCGTGAACTAGGTCTCTGGAATGCTGAAGCTGGATTAGAAGAGACCTTTGCCGATATTGAAGCGTTGGCGCAGGAATGCAAGTTTAGCGATTGCACCCATGGTAAGGAACCCGGATGTGCGATTCAACGAGCGTTACGTAGTGGTGAGCTCGAGAGAAAGCGTTGGGAGCGTTACCAAACCCTCAAAAAAGAGGTGCGTTATAGCGAAGATAAAATGGCGTATTTGCGAGCTAAGACGGTATGGCACAAAACGATTAACAAGATCAACAAACAAAAAAAGAAACTTCGTCGTTAAGTTAGGGGGGTAAAATTATGAGAATCGTAGATTTTAGCGAACACTGGGTGCCGCAAGCCAAACTCCTTGTAGAAGAGGGGTATCAACGCTTACGAGAAGAAATGCCTTGGCTTTCTCAAGAGATCGCACTCCCGGATTTCACTTCTATTGTTACACATGGGCTCGGCGTAGCAGTGATTGAAGGTGAAGATTTGCTCGCTTTCTTATCCTGTTACCGTCCCTTCCCAGATGCTTTCCATACGACCGGTGTCAAAGGAGTTTTCTGCCCTTTACATGGCCACGCTATTAAACAGGGTGTCAATCCCAAGATCTTTGAGATCTTGTACCAAACTGCCGCCGAGAAATGGGTAGCAGAAGGAATTCTCAGCCATGCAATTTGCTTGTATCAAAACGAACGCGATTTGCAGGAGCTCTTCTTTATGAATGGATTTGGTGTGCGCTGTATGGATTTGGCCAGAGAAAACAACGTTATTCTTCCACAGAAGCCCTGCCAGGCAACGTTTAGAAAGCTAGAAGGACACGCGATTGTAGAAGTTTTACCCATGAACAATCGTTTGATTGAGCATTTAGGCAATTCTCCGGTCTTTATGAAGTTTCCGCCGATGACTGAGCAGGAGTTCCTGAGCAAGAATCAGGCGTATCAGTTCTATGTAGCGGAATTGGAAGGCAAAGCAGTTGCCTATTTGCGTTTTGGCCCGGAGGGTGAAAACTTCGTCGCCAACGGCAACCCCATGATTCATTGCATTGGGGCTTTTGCACTGCCGGAGCATCGGGGTTCGGGAATCATGGACCATCTGTTGGCGTTTGCTTCCGAGGACTTACGAGTCCAAGGCTATCCACTGATGGGAGTCGATTGCGAGAGTCTCAACCCCAATGCACGCTTCTACTGGCAAAAGCATTTCACCGCCTACACCTACTCCGTCGTGCGCCGCATCGACGACAAAATCATTTAACTTGGGGACGGTTCTGTCTTCTACTTGGGGACGGTTCTCTCTCCTGTCATCCTCCCGCTGCAATAACCGCTCAAAAATCCTTCCGGGCTCAAGTCGACCTTCGGTCAAAAGTCGCCCTTCAGGAAACTTTTCGCGATTGCACGCGCTCGAGGTAGCATACTTGGGGACGGTTCTCTCCCACTTGCTTTTAACATTTTACTGGAAAATATCTGATCGAGAGAACCGTCCCCAAAGTAACAACTAAAATTAGGAGCTAAACTTTATGAACATAACAATCCGGTCCGAAACCGTTCGGGATTATAATGCTATTAGCAGTCTCACCTATACTTCTTTTATCAATTGGAGGCCCCGCGACTTTGTCGA
>CAZAFY010000059.1:0-4053 GCA_964484445.1 uncultured Eubacteriales bacterium | reverse complement strand
TTAGCAGTCTCACCTATACTTCTTTTATCAATTGGAGGCCCCGCGACTTTGTCGATGAGCCGATTTTGATCGATAACCTGCGCCATAATGAGCAGTTTGATTCGGAATTATCCTTGGTTGCTGAGTTAAACGGAGAAATCATCGGGCACGTTTTGCTATCGCCTTTCACATTTTATATGAAGGGAAAGGCCAAAAAAGGATTGTGGCTCGCTCCGTTGGGAGTAGATCCCCGGTTTCAACGAAGCGGCATTGGCAGTCAGCTCATGAGGGAGGCACATCGAATTGCAGCAGAAAAGGGACATGACCTGTGCCTGCTTTGCGGTCACGATACTTATTATCCCAAATTTGGTTATCTGAACAAGCTTTTTGCGCTAAGTGGAGCTAAAATCACCGTCGAGGCCCCTTTTTTAACCGATCAAGGAATTACGGAGCGTGCGATCTTGAAGCAAGATTTAGCTTGGGTCCGGTCGCGCTGGCTGGAGGTCCACAGCAATGATGCACTGGCAAATTACCCAGGAGATAGCCTTGCGCAGTGGTACAGCCATTCTGCATCGATGAAGTCCTCGGTCTTTCACCAGGGAGCCGAATTGATTGGATATGTCAAGTATCGAGCAGTCAAGGGGCTTGAAATACGAGACTTTTTACCGGCTCCGGGATACGGGGAACTGTTGCTGGAGTTGCTTCTGAACAAAGTGAGTTCCTCAGAACCGGTCACAGCCAGCTTTGCCTTGGAAGCAGATGTTGTTGCCTCGCTTTTGCCAAACCGCAATCGTTATCCAATTCAAGCAGGGAAACGCGTCAATTCGGCTTTCATGTTGAAAGTTTTAGATGAAACCGATGAGGACCTGCGTGCATACTGCCAGGCTGTTTTGTCCAACTCGGAAAACGCAGGTGTGATCTGCTTCCCTTCTCCAATGGATATAGATGACTAAAAAAACAGCCTGAGGGTTTGATGCCTCGGGCTGTTTTCTTTATGTTATAAAATTTTGACTATTACTTGTGAATCCCTTGTCAACTTTTGTGAATCCATCAAATCGGGAGAACCGTCCCCAACCTCTGAATCGGGAGAACCGTCCCCAACTTTTAATCGACTTTGGCTTGGGCTAGGGCCATTTCGGCCATGGTGCGAGTGGACATTCCAGTGAAGCCTTTGCTCATGTAGGGTTTATCGGCTTGAGTTGCAGAAGTTCCGGCAATATCCAAATGAACATAGGCAGCCTTGTCAACGAATTCGGCAATGATCATGCCACCGGTTTGCATACCGCCGCCGGCACCACCGCTGTTTTTGATATCGGCCACAGCAGATTTATACATGTCTTTATACTCTTCGTGAATCGGCATTCTCCAGTAGCGTTCCCCAGTCAATTCGGCAGCAGCTTGTAATTCCTTGCTTAAATCTTCGCAGGTTGCAATGTAACCGGCATAGACGCCACCAAAAGCTCGAGCACAAGCACCGGTGAGGGTAGCGGAATCGACGATCTTCTTTGCACCTAATTTCTCGGCATAAGCTACAGCATCAGCTAAGATTAAGCGACCTTCAGCGTCGGTAGAGATGATTTCCACGCTCTTTCCGGTCATGCCTTTGATCACATCACCCGGTTTGAGGGCTCCGCCATCGGGCATGTTTTCGGTTGCTGCAATCACAGCAATAATATTGGCATGGGGTTTGAGTTTACCGATAACTTCCATCGCTCCTAAAACAGCAGCTGCACCAGCCATGTCGCCCTTCATGTTTTCCATGCCGGCACCCGGTTTCAAGGAGATACCGCCGGAGTCAAAGGTGATTCCTTTACCGACCAAAGCGAAAATATCGCCACCGGGATTACCCATGTGCTTCATAACAATCATTTTGGGTGGCTCGACACTGCCTTGCGCAACGCCTAACAAGCAACCCATATGCATTTCTTCCATATCTTCCCGGTCTAATACGCTAACTTCTAAGCCATTGGCAGCAGCGACGCGTACGGCTTTTTCGGCCAGATCGGTGGGGGTGAGGTGATTCGCAGGCATCGCGGACAAGGTGCGAGCCAGATTGGTTCCGGCAGCCATGGCTAATCCTTTTTTCATTCCGGCTTCTGCTTTGGCAGATTCGGCTTCGTAGGAAACCAAGGTAACATCGGTCAATTTGATTTCTTTGGGTTTGGATTTAAAGCCGTCGTAATTGTAACTAGCTAAAACAACCCCTTCTACCATGGCTTGAGCAGCCATTTTCGGACAGAGCACATCGTAGCCGCGCAGTAACATGGCAGCAGAGGTCACTCCGAGTTTTAATGCAGTCCGGATTCCAGCCGCAGCCACACCGCGCATTTTATCAGTAGTAATATCGGCAGCTTTGCCCATGCCAACCAAGATCATCTTTTTAGCATTGGCATCGACCGGATAAACCACTGCGGTTTCGTATAACTTACCGGTAAAATCCTTTTCTTTTAAGACGGTGACCATGGCTTTTTCAGCCGGACAATTGGATTCAGGTTTCGCTTCCGCACCTTCATAAAGTCCTAAAATCCAGGCATCGGCTTCTTGTTGAATCAATTGTCCAACCGCGAAATGTAGTTTCATAACTATTTTCCTCCTCTTTTTGTAAATTGAGTTCGCCATAAAAGATTCGACAACAAAAAGAATTCTCCTGCCTCGCAAGGAGACAGGAGAACAATTTAGATTTTTAATTCACGAACCACCGCTGCACAGCGGGGACATAATTCCGGGTGCTCCAGATCGGAACCGACTTCTACACTGTAGTTCCAGCAGCGTACACATTGCTTGCCTTCCGCTGCCACTGCTTCAATGTTTAGTCCCTGGATCTCCTCAGCTGCCACTGCTTGCTTATTGTCTTCTCGGTGCACTTCCACTTGAGAAACAATCAGGATTTCCGGCCAGATCTTAGCATTTTCCTGCAAGAAATCCGCCCACGGCCCATCTTTAAGATACAGATTAACTTTTGCATCTAAGGATTTGCCGATCCGCTTTTCACGTCGCTCGATTTCCAAAACTTTGTTGACTTCATCCCGCACATTCTGCAATTTTTGGAACTTTAAGCTCAACTCGGCATTTTTCCATTCCGGATGCGCTTGCGGCCACAAAGCCAAATGCACAGAAGTCTCGCTGACAAAGTTGGCTTTACGCAATTCTGCCCACATTTCGTCCGAAGTAAATGATAAAATCGGTGCCAGCAGTCGGATCATAGCATCTAACACATACCACACAGCCGTTTGACCGCTGCGTCGTAACACAGAATCGGGAGTGGAGGCATACATACGATCCTTGATCACATCTAAATAGAAACTGCTCAAGTCCAAAGCGCAGAAACCGTGCAAAGTATGATACACCAGATGATAATCAAAGGCTTCGTAATAACCGGTGATCTCGTCAATGAATTCGCTCAAACGATGCAAGACCCATTGGTCGATCATGACCATATCTTCATAGGCAACCACATCTTGTTGAGGATTAAAATCCGGTAACAAGGAGTGTAAGAAACGCATCGTATTACGGATCTTGCGGTAGACTTCTGCTACTTGTTTTTGCAAATCTTTGGAGTAACGCACATCACCGGCTTTGGCATCGGTAGAAGCTGCCCAGAGCCGTAAAACATCGGCGCCGTTTTGCTTGATCACTTCATTGGGGTTCACAACATTGCCCATGGATTTCGACATTTTGCGCCCTTCACCGTCCATAACGAATCCGTTGGTGACGACCGCTTTATACGGTGCGCTGCCTCTGGCTGCAACCGATGTCCACAGCGAAGATTGGAACCAGCCGCGATGTTGATCGGCACCTTCTAAGTATAAGTCTGCCGGCCAGCTTAAACCGGGCCATTGATCCAAGACCGCTGTGTGAGAGGACCCGGAGTCAAACCAGACATCCATGATATCGGTTTCTTTGGTGAATTCATGCCCACCGCATTTGCTGCAGGTGAATTCTTTACCCAGGATCTCCTGAGCTTCTTTGGCATACCAACTGTCGGACCCTTCAGCAGCAAACATCTCTTTGACAATACCCAAGGTCTCTTCGGTGAACAGTTCCGTGTTACATTCCTTACAATAGAAAACAGGC
>CAZAFY010000058.1:0-8227 GCA_964484445.1 uncultured Eubacteriales bacterium | reverse complement strand
TGGCAATGCTCACGAAATTCTTTGATTTCGTCAAAACTCAACTCCCGAGCTAAAATCAAACGTGATATCCCTTGTTGCTGCCAGAATTTCGCAGAGGCGACATTAACCGTATTGGCTTGGGTACTGAGATGATACTCAAGGTCAGGAGCATGGGTTTTGGCTAACATCAAAACACCGGGATCTGAAATAATCAGAGCGTCTGCTTTCAATGCTTGCAGTCTTTTAAGATAATCCGGAAGCTCCACTAAATCACGGTTATGGGGCATAGCATTGACGGTAATATAGACTTTCTTTCCCAAAGAATGGGCAAAATCGATGCCTTCTTTAAGTTCCGATTCTGTGAAGTTGGTCGCTCGTTCTCTGAGTCCGTATCGCATTCCGGCACAATAGACTGCATCAGCTCCGTAAAGCAAAGCAGTTTTCATTTTCTCTAAATCACCCGCACGTGCCAAAAGTTCAGGTTTGTTCATTATATTCTCCATTTATAATTTAATCTCCCCAGAGTTTTAGTGACCACCAGACGTGTTCTTCATAGGTTTCACTAAAATGATGGGTGCCGTCAGGGCCGGCAACAAAGTAGTAGTAATCGCTTTTTTCCGGATGAAGAACCGCTTCAATCGCAGCCTTACCAGGGTTCCCTACCGGTCCCGGGGGCAAACCATTGTACATATAGGTATTGAAGGGGGAATCAACAGCAATATCTTCTTCGCTCAGAATCAACTTATCTTGTTTTAAGATATAATTGACCGTTGCACATGATTGCAAGGCCATTTCGATTTCTAAGCGATTTAGAAATACACCTGCTACTAAGGCGATTTCATCAGGATCTTGGGATTCTTTCTCTACAATAGAAGCCAAGATAAGCAACTCTTCTTGACTGTATGCAAAATCCTCAGGAATTTCGATGTTAGCAAGAACACGCTCAAATTGATTCTGCAACATTTCAATGATTTCTTCAGCGCTCATACCGGTGTGTAAGAAATATGTTTCGGGGAACAAATAGCCTTCCAGAGGATACAGTACTTGACTAGATGCTCCCTCACGAGGAATCGATTTAACCACTTTTAAGAAATCTTCAGCACTCACCAATCCGGTGTTTTCAACATAGGAGGCAATCTGTTCCATGGTTGACCCTTCAGGTATGGTCAAGCGGATTTGCTCCATATACTGATTGCCTTGATGAATATCATCGAGAATGGAAAGTAGGCCCATCCCTGTAGTGAACTGATAGGTTCCGGCAAAATAGGTATTGCTTTTCCTTGTTAAAACCCCGGCTAATTGCCACATCAGAGAAGAACGAATCCATCCTTCTTCCTCAAGCTGGTTACCAATTTCCGAGAAATCTGCTCCGGTTTCGATTTGAATAATGGCATCCTGTTGACCGGTGGGTTGCATCTGCCATACGATGAAAAGTGCTAGAGATAGAATCAAAAAAACAAATCCAAATAAAGCGCTTCGACGGCAATTCATGAAGACCACACCCTTTCTAAAAAGAAAAGTCCGATTTGTATTACAAATCGGACTCAAGAGACAGATACGATTTATTCGTCCTCGTCTTCGTCTTCGTCTTCGTCGTCCTCTGCGGCTACCAGTTCTTCCCAGGCGGCGACAACTTTGTTCCATTCATCTTCGTCAGTGATATCAACTAAGACATCTTCGTCATTCTCATCGGTTTCGATTCTCAAAATGACAGCTTCGTCTTCTTCGTCACCTTCTAAGGGGAAGAGAACAGCATATTCCATTTCATCGATCTCTAAAATTTCAACCAATTCAAATTCATGTTCAACGCCTTCGTCATCCACCAAAGTTACAACTTCCATATCCATTTCTTCATGGTCGTGATCATGGTCATGATCATGTCCACAGTCGGCGCAGGGAGCCTTTAAATCTTTCTCAGACATTTTTATACAGCACCTTTCGTTTTAAATTCTCTATTTCATCAGTAGCTTCTATGCATTAAAACCTAGTTCAGACTGACTCAAAATATTGTAACATAAACTTTAGATGAAGTCAACGAAATCCTTCTTAGATTCCAGCGAAAGCGAGTCGAGATAACTCTGCAAAATCAGGCCTGCAGCCATTTTATCGATGACTTGTTTTCGTTTTTTTCGTTGTACATTGGCTGAAATAAGGAACTGCTCTGCACTCCTTGTTGTTAAGCGTTCGTCCCAGAGCGTTACCGGAAGATGAAAAATCTCCTCCAACTTTTTAGCAAATTCAAGACTGAATTCGCCTTGTGGTCCGATACTGTTATTCATGTTTTTAGGTAAACCTACGACAAATCGAGAGACAGAATATTGCTTTACCAAGGTAGATAACCGATCAAAATCGGCTTTCTCACTAGTGCGGCGAATGACTTCTACGCCTTGTGCTGTAAGACCTAACAAATCAGAGACCGCCACACCAATGGTGTGACTTCCCACATCTAAGCCCATGGTGCGTGTTTCAGAAATCATCTATTGGCCCTTAGGTTCTTCTAATGGCTTATTCTTCAAATAGAAACGTACTAATTCTTCCAGAACTTCATCACGATTAATGGTACGGATCAGATTTCGTGCACCCTTATGACTCGTAATATAGGCGGGGTCACCGGATAAGATATAGCCGACAATTTGGTCAATGGGATTATAGTTTTTCTCTGTTAAAGCAGCGTTGACCTCTGCCAAGATGCTGTGGATACTTTTCTCCTCGGTTTCCATCCCTCGAAAGCGCATGGTTTGGTTTGATATTGGACTCATTTCCCCGACCTCCTTTTGTTCTAGATTTCCCTACCCCAAAGCTTGATTCCTGCCTGTAATATTTCTTGTTTGTATCAATTTCTTTACAAATGCTTCCATAAGGCTTCGGTAATTTCTTCAATGGCGATTTTTATATGTTCTAAAGTAAGTCCACCTTGAACATAAACGGTGTAAGGTTCTCTCATTGGAGCATCTGCACTTAACTCGATCGATGACCCTTGTATAAAGGCTCCCGCCGCCATGATCACCGGATGAGCATAACCCGGCATATCCCAAGGCTCCAAAATGACATGAGAATCCACCGGAGAGACCCGTTGGACTGCTCTGCAAAATTCGATCAAAGCTGTACTCTCCGGAAAACGAATCGCTTGAATGATATCGTTTCGCCTCACCGACCAGTGCGGTGAAAGTGTATATCCCAATTTTTCCATGACGTAGGCCAACAAATGCATTCCTTTTAAAGATTGAACAACGGTATGCGGAGCCAAGAAGAATCCCTGAAACATTAGGCGTTGACTATCACCAAACGATGAACCCATTTCTAACCCTAAACCAGGCATGGCGAAACGAGAAGCAGCCGCTTCAATAAAGGTAGCTTTGCCAACAATATAGCCTCCCCCGGGTGCTATACCACCTCCTGGATTCTTGATCAAGGAGCCTGCCATGAGGTCTGCCCCAACATCGGTGGGTTCTTGACTTTCGGTAAACTCCCCATAGCAGTTGTCGACGATTACCACAGACTCAGATTGTTCTTCACGGATGATTTGGATCGCGCGTTGGATTTCGGGAATACTGAGTGCGTTTCGCCACTCGTATCCTCGTGATCGTTGAATCAAAACAGCCTTGATTGGAACGGACAAAGCAGATCTTAAGGCTGTTTCATCGATACTGCCGCTCTCCAACAAATCAACTTGATGATATTCAATTCCAAAATCCTTTAGACTTCCGGGTGCGTCTCCGGTAATTCCGATCACTTGTCGCATGGTGTCATAGGGTAATCCGGTAATCGATAACAATCGATCTCCCGGACGAAGTGTAGCGAAAAGTGCCGTTCCAATAGCATGGGTACCGGAAACAAATTGCCCTCTGACCAAGGCTGCTTCGGTGTGAAAGACTCTTGCATATAGTTTATCGAGGGTTTCACGACCAATGTTACCATAGCCATATCCAGTGGCTGGTTGTAGATGATAATCCGATACTTCTAAATGTCGAAAAGCTTCTAAAACTTTGCGTTGATTGTTCAAGGCGACTTGATCTAATTCCGTGAAGATCGGTTGTAATTCGCGTTCACCCTCTGTGATCCATTGTCTGATTCTACTCATTATTACCCTCTTTGGTTATGCCTAATTTAGACTGTAACCGCTCTTTGAGATCGCTTTTGCTTTCCAAGAGGAAATTGACTCCAGCTTCTTCTTCCGAGCGTTCCAAGATTGTGGCTTGTTGATAAACAAGTTTTAATAGTTCTCCCTTTTCATAAGGGATCAATAAGCGATATACCATACGCTCCTGTGCGAAATGCTCTTGGATCGCTTGTAAGAGCTCTTCTTTGCCTTTGTTTTCTAATACTGAGATTGCAACCGAATTTTCGCAAGTTGACATCGCTCTTTGTAAAACACCGGTTGAAGACAAAGCATCGATTTTATTAAAAACGCGAATGATCGGTTGGTGAACTTCCAGTTCCTCTAATAAGCTCGTCGTTGTTTGGATTTGTTCTTCATAATTCGCGTCACTGATGTCGACGATATGTAACAACAATTCTGCATCTCTGAGTTCATCTAAAGTTGAACGAAAGGCCGCTACTAACTGATGTGGAAGTTTATGGATGAAGCCAACTGTATCTGTCAATAAGACTTCACGTTTATTGCCCAATTTGAAAACTCTGGTGACAGAATCCAAGGTCGCAAATAGTTGGTTCTCTGCTAATTCGTTTGCATCACAGATCCAATTCAAGATACTGCTTTTGCCTGCATTGGTATAACCAACCAAGGCTACCATGGGCATACCGCTGCGTTGTCTCGAGCCTTTTGTGATCAAGCGGCGTCTAGCAACTTCATCAATCTCTTTCTCCAATAAATCGATTCGGCTACGCACATGCCGGCGATCTTGTTCCAGTTTACTTTCACCGGGTCCTCGTGTCCCAATTCCGCCTCCCAACCGTGAAAGGGTTTTACCCATTCCCGATAATCGGGGCAAGGTATACTTTAGTTGCGCCAATTCCACTTGTAGTTTTCCTTCGGCACTGTTGGCACGCTGAGCAAAAATATCGAGAATCAATTGATTGCGATCTAGGACCCGACACTCCGTCATTTCACTTAGATTCCTCAGTTGCGAAGGGCTTAAGCTATCGTTGAAAATCAAAATATCGGCTCCAACCTCATCACAAAAACGTCCTACTTCCTCCGCTTTGCCTTTTCCAATATAGAAAGCACTGTCAGGATGAGGTCGCTTTTGCTGAAAAGTTGTCAAAACTTCTCCACCGGCGGTGTCGACGAGAGCGGATAATTCCTTTAAACTTTCTTCGATATCCCAGGTTTCTCCCGGTAATTCTAAAGCGACTAAGATCGCTTTCTCGCGATTTATCTCTTCATTTGTATGTAATTTCATAGTAATCCTTTCTGAGCCTTGAAGGTCTCTTGGTACTAACCAACCTAAATAGGGTCAATAGCCTTACCAATTTCGATAAGTTGACGATAAAATCCTTTACAGAGGATAAAGAGGACAAAGGAAAAGCCGGAGAAAACTCCGGCTCGTTAGGTATTCTGTAATTATACTCGGACATGCTTCCATTTGTTGCTGCGGAAACGGTATAAAATAATCGACGATCGAGCAAATTGGTCAACTGCCATTGCAACCCATGCACCGACTAAACCATATCCTAAAACTTGGACAAAGAGATACGACAATAAGACCCGGAAACCCCAAACGCCAATAATGGTGGAATATAAGGGCCATTTGGTATCACCTGCTCCTCGCAGAGCGCCGGCAAGTACAAATTGGGTGGATTGTGAGGGTTGAACTAAAGCGATGATTCTTAAAGCGATTGCAGCTTGAGTAATGACAGCCAGGTCATTGGAATATAATAAAGCCACTTGTCTACCAAAAAAGAACAAAATCACAGCTACAGCACCGGAAACCATCATTGCTAATTTATGAGCGGAATTTGCCAGCATTTCTGCCATATCGGGTTTTTTCGCCCCCAAGGATCTTCCTACCAAAGAGGTTGCCGACATCGCAAAGCCCATACCGGTGGTGAAGGACAAGCTGGTGATATTGAGGGCAACCTGATGCGCAGCATAGGTAACGGTTCCTAGGCCGGAAATCGTCCGGGTAAAGATGATCATACCACCACGCATAATGAACTGCTCAATCGCAGCGGGGAAACCGATCTTGGCGACTCGGGCAGCTATATCCCAGTTGAAGTGGAACCGCTCTTTGAAACTGACGGTGATGCGCTTACCAGGAATCAAGACTAAACTCAGAGCTAAAATGCTGCCTACTAACCTCGAAAAGGCAGTGGCGAGCGCGGCTCCGGTCACACCCAGTTTGGGGAAAAACCAGATACCATTGATCAGAAGAAAGTTTCCGATCAAGTTGATCACATTAACGGTCATATTGTTCGACATGGGAGACTTGGTATCTCCTGCTCCACGAACCATGGAGTTGACACTCATTTGGATCGTATTAAAGATCATACTCACCGATACGATTCGGAAATACATGACAGCATGAGACATCGTATCGGGTTCGGCTCCCATGAATAGTAAAATCCATTCAGCACTAAAGAACATGACAGTAGCCATAATGACACCCAGCATACCCACCAAAATCAAAGATTGGCGGGCGGTTTCATTCGCTGCATCACTTTCATTGGCACCGACATGGCGTGCTACAACCGCGGTCGTCCCTACATTGAGTGCCATAAAAATAGCCATGGCAAACATCATAGGCTGATTGCTCAAACCTACTGCAGCAATAGCAGCCGGTCCAATACGGCTAACCATGATCATGTCGGCCATACCGATTAAACTCATCATGATCTGTTCGGCTAAAGCCGGTGCTGCCAATTTGATAACTTCTTTATTCGCTTCTTGTTTCGTCAAGCTATCTTTCCGTAGAAAAGCTTGATCGAAACGGTCCTTCTTCAGTGGTTCACTCATACAAAAACTCCATTCTATTGTTAAGTTGTCATATAGAAGGAATGTTTCTATATGCGTAACACTTTTCCCTTCTCAGAAAAAATGCTTTTTTTCAACTATCGAAATAGTTTTTTGAGATGTACCATGGTGCCGTAACGTCGGATGATCTCTTCAAACTCTTGAGGATCAAAAAAAGCACATTGACCTAGGCTAAATGCCTTGGCTACTTCAATACAAAAGCGAGCCGTAAGTTCAATATCGGTTTCGTGGGAAGCTCCGGTAGCACAACCGGGAACTGCGGTTTCAGTTGTAATCGCGACACCGACCAATGGTGCAGATGCCGATATGGCGGGTTGCATGATACTATTGACATGATAAATGTCATTGCCATAAGGGGTAATGTCTTGCATGGTGATCGGTAATACATAAGGGCGCTGTCCGGTTGTCCATTCCACGATCGATAACAAGTCCTCGCTGATTCGTAAGATCCAGCCCTCTTTGACACTAGGAGTAATCGCAAAACCTTTGTGATTCAAGATCCGATTCCCCTTGGTGGTGTCAACCGAAAGAATTGCATCCATGGCTGCATCGACTTCATGCTGATTCATGACGCTCATATTTACAGGAGAGCCCATAAAGGGTACCGGTTCGTGGGGTTGGGTTGGAGCATGAGGGGCAATGTGAGTCGTGATCATCACATCTCCCGCTAAGACATCACCCTTGCTTTGCATATCGATCAGTTTTAAAGCTACCGAAAGCACGGTTACAGCACCATCGGCATCGGAAACTAAACCGATTCGCTCTGGACGTGCACCTACACCTCCTAAACGACCGATAATCCCTAAGGTAGGTGCCGAGCCTCCATGAAACTTCCCTTCTTTACCGGGAATGACAATGCGGATGAAGTCGGTCTTCCCTTTTTCCCCTTGAATGGTTTCCCAGGTACAGAACGTTTCTTCTAATCCATGTTTCAGCAAGCATTCCTTGACGTTTTCACCACAGGCAAAACTGCTGTCGAGGAGTTCGTGGATTTCCATGACTTGTTTTAACAATGAAATTCCCCTTTCTGATCCATATTAAATAAAAGCATTCTCAAAATGCTCAAGTTGAATGAGCTCGCCCGTCGAACGGTTTAAGACGATTGATATAATATCGAAACGATAAGCAGGTTCCTTGTCCCATTTCTTAAGGATGTAACTCAACGCCAATTGACGATATTTTCTTTTTTTACGTTCACTTACTGCCAAATAAGGCTCTCCAAAGGATTGACTGCTTCGAGTTTTTACTTCGACAAATACAATTTCAGCATCTTTAAGAGCTACCAAATCGACCTCACCGAAAGTAGTATTATAG
>CAZAFY010000057.1:0-8243 GCA_964484445.1 uncultured Eubacteriales bacterium | reverse complement strand
GCTTCTGCCTATGATCTGCTTGGGGAAGAATACCTACAACCTTTGACTCATTTTATTCGAGATAATCCTGAAGTCGCTTCTACGGTTCTTGAGCGATTATTGAGCAACGAAGATTTGCTGGATCGATTGGTACCCTTTATCCAAAGAATTTTTGATAAACATTGGTCCCTTAGTTTTTTATCAGCTTTACTATCGTCTGAAAGACTGAAAATTATGATTCACTCCTTGGCAGAAGATGGTAGGAAATGGTTAACTTCTACGGAACATCAAACGCAGCTTAGTTCTCAGCTTGCGCAATGGATAGAGGAGGCTCTGAAGAAACCCTTATCGGAACTGGGATTTAATTCGACCGGAACCTTTCGTTCTGAGCAGGTGATTGTTTGGATCAGAAAGGGGATATCCCTAGTAACTTCAGAAGATGCTAAGCATGCGTTAGAAAAAGCGAGAGCAACGATTTGCAAGAAGGTTTCTCAAAAATCATTTGCAGAATGGCTCAGCTTCTGGAATGTATCTCCTCAAGCAGAAGATTTGGAGAAACATTTGTCGAGTTATCTTCAAAATTGGCTCGATCAACCAAACCGCATCGAGAGATTGAATGTGGGTGTGAATCTGATGATTGAGACCTTGATGAATTGCTCTTTTGCTCCTGCAATGGGAGTTTGGCAACCACGGGAAGAACATTGGATGAGCGTCGCTGCAGAGATTCAAAACACCTTAGCTAGAGCCATCCCCCCGGGGCTACGATTAGTAGATGTTTCAAAAATGGTGGAGCGAAAATTGAATGAATTCCCCTTGGAAGAACTAGAGAAATTGACCTTATCAATAGCAGGTCGCGAGTTGAAAGCCATTACTTGGTTCGGTGGACTTCTCGGATTCATGATCGGAAGTTTACAATTATTTCTCCGTTAGACGTCCATCGCTTTTGCTTGCTTGCAGAGTTGGATAAAGTCACGCATAGCCTTGCTTAAAAGCTTGTCCCGATAATGTACGATTTGAAAGGAACGTTTGAGCGATAAGGTGGGGACTTTCAATAAAACGAGACCGCCATGATTAGAATATCCTTCTACCATTTGTTTAGGGAGAATTGTGATGCCCAATCCTTTCTGTGTTGCGTGCAGCAAAGCATGGGTACTTGTACTTTCCCAATAAGGCTGAATCCCAAAATCATCGAGTTTAAGTACCCGGTTTACTAATTGGCGCGTTCCGCTTTTCGAGTCTCGCAAAAGGAGTTTTTCGTTTCGAAGATCTTCTAAAGTAACTTCTTCTTTTGCACATAGGGGATGCTGTGCCGCACAAAAAACCCCTAATTCATCTTCGAGAAAATCAATGTGGTGTAATCTTTCAGAATGTACCGAACCCTCAAGCAAAGCTAAATCAATCTGACTATGAAGTAAAGCTTCTTCAATGGCATCTGAACTGCTGATGTGGACAAAAATCTTCAAATCTGGGTAGCTTTTTTGCAGTTGTGAAATCAAAGTTGGCATCAGTTCTGCTCCAATCGTAACACTGGACCCAATCCGAATTTCACCGGATGATTCCCAATTCATCATGGAAGTTTCAATTTTCTCGAATCGTTCCAAAATATGAAGTGCTTCCGGATACAAACGCTCCCCGGCTGTTGATATGATGAGTTTTCTTGAAATACGATCAAATAGAGGAACATGATAATAGTCTTCTAGTTCACGTATTGCCTGACTAACTGCGGGCTGTGATAAATGCAATAGTTTTGCGGTCTTTGTAACACTTTGGGTTTCACAGACCTGAATGAAGATTCGCAAATGGCGCAGAGTCATGATAAACCTCCTTGTATAATGTTTCCGTTATGAACATGATAAAATTATACTATTTTACTTATGGTTTGGCAAGGTGTATACTTGCAAAGGAGGCGAAATCATGAAACGAGACATCAGTTTTTTTTGGAAATTATTTAAGGCAACCTTTGCTTTAAGTGCTTTTACTTTTGGCGGAGGTTGCGTTATTGTACCTCTCATGAGAGAAAAGTTTGTAAATCGGTATCAGTGGTTGCAAGAAGAAGAAATGTTGAATCTGACTGCGATTGCTCAATCGGCACCAGGCCCTTTAGCTGTCAATGCATCTATACTGGTGGGCTTTCATCTGGCAGGTATTCCGGGTGCAGCAATCACGATTTTGGGAACGATTCTTCCACCATTCCTTATTCTCTCTGTGATATCCATGATTTACACCTGGTTTAAGAGTAATCTCTTAATTTCCCTTATGCTCAGAGGAATGCAAGCCGGAGTAGCTGCTGTTGTTTTGGATGTAACACTTTCAATGGCGCAGTGTATTGTTGCGGAGCATCAGATACGACCGATCGTGATCATGAGTTTAGCACTGATTGCAACGGTCTTTTTCCACGTCAATGTGATTTGGGTGCTCTTATTCAGTGCAGGGATTTCAGTCTCCGATCTACTGATAACACGCGTTAGAGCTTGGAGAGTGAGCCTACAGTGATATATCAGAAGTTGTTTACGAGTTTCTTTCAAATTGGATTATTCAGCTTTGGAGGGGGCTATGCCTCCATGCCTTTGATTCAACAACAAGTAGTAGAAAAGCATGGCTGGCTTACTTTGTCTGAATTTGCAGATGTGATCACCATTTCCCAAATGACGCCGGGACCGATTGCTATTAACAGCTCGACCTTTGTTGGTATGCGTATTGCGGGAATTCCGGGAGCGATCATTGCAACACTGGGCTGTATTTTACCTTCCTGTATCATTGTTTTAGCTCTTGCTTTTTTATATCAACGCTACAAGAATTTATCAGTAGTGAAAGCCCTTTTAGCCGGGTTAAGGCCGGCCGTGGTGGCATTAATTGCTTCAGCCGGAGTATCAATTTTGGTTTTGGCGTTGTGGAAAAATACAAATCTACCACCAAGTTTTGCAAACTTCAATATTATCGGTGCGGTTCTTTTCTTAGGTGCATTTTACTTTTTAAGATTCAAGAAAGTCGACCCGATTCAAGCCATGCTGGGTAGCGGCGTTGTGGGGCTTATCATCTATTGGGCTGTTGGTCCCTAAGTACAACAATTTGAATAAGAATCTAATTTTAAAAAAGTGCTGTCAAGCAATATTCTTGCTCGACAGCACTTTTTAGTTTTATTTTTGCTTGTCCGCTAAACGGTTGTATTCATCTAAATCTGCTAAAGCTAAATCGATGGCAGCTTGCCAAAAATCCGGTTTGGTCAGATCTGTCTGTAAATAGGTTTGAGCTAATTCTTCAACCGTCATGGTTCCCGTATGACGAAGTAGTTCTAAATACATGCCCTCAAAGGAGGAGCCCATATCCAATGCCTTGGCATAAATGCCTGTAGCAAAGAGGAAGCCGAACGTATAGGGGAAATTATAGAAGGGAACGGAAGTTCCATGAAAATGGCCTTTCGAAAACCAAAAAGTAGGATGCCACTCTTCGAGAGTATTTAAGTAGGCTTCTTTCTGCGCTTCCACCATCATTTGGTTGATTTGGGCTAGGGATAAGGGACTCTTGGATCTTGCGTTGTAAAAATTCATCTCAAAGATATAACGGCAATGAATATTCATCATGTGGCTTGCAGCGCGCTGCAGTTTGTTTTCAAGTAGTGAAAGTTTTTCTTCCTCGCTCTTGGCATTGCGAATCGCGGCATCGGAGACTACCAGTTCGGAAAAGGTGGATGCTGTTTCAGCCAAGCACATACCGATCTCTCTATTGAGTAATGGTAGGTCCTTCATAGCATAATCATGGAATCCGTGGCCAAGTTCATGCGCTAAGGTTGTGACGTTAGAGACGGTTCCTGAGAACGTCGTGAAGATTCGACTTTCTTTTGCTATGGGGAAAGAGGTACAAAAGGCACCGGCACCTTTATCCCCTCTGTTTTCTGCTTCGATCCAGCGGTTCGTAAAAGCGTTTTCAGCGAATTCCGCCATGAGTGGGCTGAATTTATTGAATTGCTCTACAATGAATTCAGCTCCTTGCTCGTAACCCCATTGACTGTTTTGCTTTCCTACTGGAGCACCAAAATCGTGCCAAGAAAGTATATCTGCATTTAGCAATTCTTTCTTCTTGTTCAGATACTCAACCAATGAGGCTTTATTTTTATTGATGGTTTCCCACATCGTGTCAACTGTTTTTCGTTGGATTCGATTTTGTGAACAAGCCTCTTTTAAGGGGTCACTCCAACCTCTGGCTTGGTATAAATTCAAACGAAACCCGATCATTGAATTAAGCTCATGCGCTGCAAGTTCTGCTAAGTCCTGCCATGCGGATTCCCATTTTGGCAATAATTGTTTGCGGATTTCGCGGTCGGGGTCCGATAAACGATTATAAGCTTGTCCGGCCGATAAAAGAACTTCGGTTCCATCTGCTTCTGTTAAGGGTATTTTAATTCTTGCAACGAGGCGGTCATAAAGAGTCCCCCAAGCATTATAGCCATCGGTTGACAATTTGCTGATCAGTTGTTCTTGCTCACTGGGGAGTTTTTCTTTTGCCTTTTCACGCATGTCGTTCAACACAAAACGATATTCGGCAAAGGTGTCTTGAGCAACAAACAGTCTCCAATCTTCCTCATTGATCTCTAGGATTTGTTGATTCACTATGGTTAAGATTTGTTCGAATTGTGCATAGATGGCGAAAAATCGTCCGTAATGCATTTGTGCCTTTGTGTCGTTGATATTCGCAGCATTCAAGCAGCCAAGAAAAGCGGCAACCTGGTATAATCTGCTACCCAGCTTTTGCAAAATATCAATTCGTTCAGACCAATCTTCCACTGTAGAAGAGGTAGTGGATTTTAGCACGCCTTGGTATTCCTGAATGTCTACCGTGAGTTGATTCATTTCTTCCATCAATTCTGCAGATGAACTACCACCTGGGAAAAAGGACTCTAAGTTCCATACAGGGTTTAATTTTTTCATAGTTTCACATCCTTTATTTTTTTGTTTGATCCATTGAAGTTAAGGTCATGAATTCATCGTAATTATTTAGCACGGAATCAATTGCACTTTGCCAAAAGCTCCGGGAACCAAGGTCGACTCCCAAATGTTTTTTGGCTAAATCTTCAACCGTCATTCTACCGGTGTCTTGTAGAAGGGAAATATAGCGCTCTTCAAATGCACTTCCGAGCTCTTTTGCTTTTTCGTAAACGCCAGCCGAGAATAGATATCCGAATGTGTAGGGGAAGTTATAGAAGGGAACACCGGTGCTGTAAAAATGCAGCTTGGACGCCCAAAAACGTGGATGGTAGCCACTTAAAGCGCCTGCGTAGGCTTTGCGTTGCGCTTCAATCATCAGTTCATTCAAACGCTTAACAGGAACTTCTCCTTTAGCACGCTCGGTGTAGAATTCGGTTTCAAAAAGATAACGTGATTGGATATTCATCAGCAAAGAGACAGCTCGATTCAACGTGCTTTCCATGAGTTGGATTTTCTCATCGCGAGTTTTCGCTGCAGTAACCGATGCATTTGCGACAATCATCTCACCCATGGTAGAAGCAGTCTCGGCGACGACCATAGCATAGGATTTGGTCATCGGAGCCATATCTTTCATGACCCAACCATGATAACCATGACCTAATTCATGAGCAACGGTTGCCACGTTCGACATACTACCTGAAAAAGTAACGAAAATTCGGGATTGTTTCGCTTCAGAAAAACCGGAGCAGAAGCCACCCATTCTTTTTCCTGGTCGGTCTTCGGATTCGATCCAACCGTCATTAAAAGCCATTGTAGCAAAGTCCGCCATTTTGGGGCTGAAATTTCTGAAATGCTGTACAATGAAAGAGGCGGCCTCTTCGTAGCTCATTTTTTGCTGACTGGCACCGGTGCTACAGTCGACATCATTCCAATTCATTTCTGTGATTCCCAATAATTGTTTTTTTCGCTCTAAATAGGCAACCAACTTGTCTTTATTGGCATCAATGACCGACCACATCGTTTCCAAAGTGGTAGCGCGCATACGATTGTATTCAATGGGTTCGGTCAGGAAGTCAGACCATTTCCGATGTTTGTAAAGATTTAAACGATATCCGGACAGTTGATTGAGTGCGTGAGCAATTTGATCTTCAACACTCTCCCATGATTTCTCCCAAGTTTCCATGAGCATTTTACGAATTTTTGGATCGGGATGACTTAAGCGATTTTGAAGTTGTCCCATGGAAAGCTCTTGTTCTTTGCCATCTAGGTTGATTTTAGCTTTTAAGGAAGAGGCGATCATGGTATAAAGGCTTCCCCAACCATGATACCCATTGACGGCTAAAGAGTTCTGCAAAGATTCCATATCCAAGCCCATCATCGATTTGGAGCGCTGGCGTCTCTCGTTTAAGTTCCAAGCGATTTCGTTCAACTCTTCTTGAGCGAGAAAAGCTTGCCACTCATCATCGCTCATCGCCAAAAATTGGGTGTTAAAAGCGGTATTGATATTTGCTAAGGTTGCACTCATTTGTCGAATTTTCCCGGACATTTGCCGTGCTGCTAAATCAGCAGAAACCGCTGCTGAATGACAATTGGCAAAAGCACCGGCGTAGGATGTTCTGCTCATCAAAGATTGCAATTTCTTTAAGCGCTCTACCCAAATGTTAGGATTGGTAAGGGGTTGGCTGGTTTCACCAGCAAAGGCAATCAGGTCTTTCTCCAAATCTTCAACATAATTTTTGAAAGGGGCTGCTCCACAACCACCCTCGAAGAAGACTTCCAGATTCCACGTTCGTCTTAAATTTTGAAAATCACTCATTGAATTGACCTCTCTTTCTTTTATTAACCCTATACCTTTTCTCGTTTGCTTTTGAAAATTCCTGTATTTTTTGCATTAAAAAACCCCTTCTCGTTTCAGAGAAGGGGACAGGTTAAGCTTGCTTCTTTTGCTTATAAGCTTCTAGAATTGGAATCATAAAAAGCGCAACAAGACCGGCAGAAAAACCTCCGTTATATAACGTCAAACCTCCGTGAATGGCCGTTGCAAAGGGAGCCAAGGAAGCGTGAAGGAACCCGGCTATGAGTCCCCAATACCAGCCGTAAACGCCTGATATCGGAGCTAAGGCTAAAGAAAAGGAGACCGTGACAGCAATTACTTGAGTGCCTAAAGACCAAGGCATGAGCAGAGAAGCTAAGACGTACCCAGCAACTGTAGGCCAAGCATTGGTTAGGGAGACCCCATTTGCTGCAAGGCAAACCATCGATAATAAGGCACCAACTGTGGGTCCGGTAAAAGGAGCTTTGACCAAATGATAATAAAGTAAAGCTGCAAAACCGATCGTGGCCATATTGAGCAAGGTTGCGGAGATACCATCGGTCTTTACAAAATCACTTTGATGACCGCTACGGCGCAGAAGCTCTCGGTAGCTACCAGGGGGTTCTTTGATTTGCTTGTAGGCATACGCACTCCACCCCAATGCGGTCACGAAGACCAGAGAAAACAAGAAGGATATTTCTTTTGGGAATCCAGTACTCAAAAAACTTTGGACAATGGATTCGTTAGCGATACCCATAGGAGATAAAACCAAACTCCTGTAAAGGGTAAAAAACATCCATGCGATTAATCCACCTGACAATCCCACATTATAGATGTTCATCCCTTTATGCATGTTAGGTGTATGCTTTGAGATGATCGGGACCAAAAATCCCACAAAAGCGCCTAGTAAAGAGGCAATCGCCAGACGAATAGGGAGCGCCAGAGTTACGTGTCTTGAGCTAAAAGCAATCATCGTAACAATAGGTGCCAATGAGCAGGCGAACAAGGCTACCGCGGAATATTGCTTGAAGGGTTGCTTATAAGTTCTGCTATAGAGCAAAACCCCCAGTATAATAGGCAAAGAATTCAAAGCAGTCTTTCCGAAAAAAGCGAATCCTAGCATAATCATGTAGGCCATAAGTCCTAAACCACTGGGATCGCTTTTTGAAAACCACAAGACAGCTAACGAAAGAAAGCCAACTAAACTTACATTTAGGAGGGTAGCGGATAAGCCACCAATAGCAAAAAAGTCTGTCGTCAAGGTTGTATTTGTGGTCATGATTTTTTGAAGATTGGATCCAATTGCGCTATCTTTTGCTATAAAGAAAGCAGACAACAATACAATAAAATTGACACTGAGCATGAAGCCGAAAAACGTCTTACGATTAATACGGTCTAGTTGCGACATTGGAATTTCGTTCCCCCTCTGTTTACCCAAACTGCTCCACGAGTTACTTTTGCATCATATCAAAAAAGCAGCATGGTTGGCAAGAGTTATTCACTCTCAAACTGCTGCTTTTTAAATTATA
>CAZAFY010000056.1:0-8327 GCA_964484445.1 uncultured Eubacteriales bacterium | reverse complement strand
TACATCAAGAATCTAATCGAGCACGGGGAGAATGATCTGACAACCTTGGTAGCGTTGGCTCGTTATTTTCTTCTGATCGGACGCAACGAAATTTACGTCTATTTTACTTCTTTAGTCGGTGGAAGAGGAGTCATTGAAAACATCACCGAGAGGGTTGCTACATATCAGGGAACAGAAGTTGCCGAAACCTTGAAAGAAAGAACCGGAAAACTCCCTTTGGGTACAGATCCCGAGCAACAACCTGAATTTACTGCAAATTTCATGGAAGAATTGAAAAAGTTGGTTCCTGCAGAGAAAATCGGCTGTATCATGGCTGGTAACAACCACGGTATACCGCGGGAAGCGTTCTTGAAGGATAAGTTACGCTATGAAGAATTGGGTTCCTTAGACGAATTTCTGGTGGAGTTTCACAAACGAAAAGTCGCTGAACTGCAAGAGCATTGTGACAATGGAACGGTTTGGTACGAGCAAACCATTACCCAAGAAGTAGTGGATTTCGTAGCTGGCAATCAGGAGATCTTATCGGCCGTGCGAGAAGGAAATACTCTCTATATCACGAAAATTCCATATGATCCGGCAACCTACTTACATCTGACAGATCCGAAAATGATACGTTATTATGCATGTCATTGTCCTTTTGTTCGAGAAGCCATCTTAAAAGGAGAGCCTCAAATACCGGGAGAATGGTGTAATTGTAGTGCGGGTTTTGAAAAGTTCCCTTTTGATGTCATCTTAGACCGAGATCATAAGGCAAAGGTGATAGCTTCTGCTTTGAAAGGGGATCCCCTCTGCCGTTTTGCTATCGATTTACAAGGAGGTTAACAATGAGAGAAGAGATAATCCATCTATTAGTTCGATTACAAGAAGGATATACCAAAAGGGAGCATGAAAAAGCCGACGAGTACGCCAAAGATCTATTCGTTAATAGCGAAGATATGGTTATTTTAGGCACAAGCGATGCGGAGTGGTGCCTCGGATTTGAAGCGGCCAAAGGCCTTTTGATTAGCGACTGGAAGCATTGGGGAGATGTTAATTTTGATTTAAATAGTTTGGTGGTAACCGAACTAGAAGAGATTGGACATTTCAGAGTTTATGGTTATGTTAGGTATAATTTTAAAGCATCTCAAGATACGTACGAGTCGTTTTTGAAGGATGTGAAAGAGTATTTTAGTAATCCTATATCCTGGATGGGCAAAATTAGTGACGAGACAAAGCTAACAACAATTGCTTGGGAGTTAAGTCATCTTCTTACGGGAGAGGGCAAACGCTACGACTGGCAATTCTGCTTATCCGGGGTCGTGGTCCATACAGAAGAAGGATATCGATTCAACCAACTTCAATTTGCCATACCAACAACTTATCTTTATCCTGACGAAAGATTTTGGGAGGATAACTATTATATCAAATCCCATGAAAATGGAGCGCAGCGAATTATTTCGTATCTTACCGACCACTACGACAATGCTGCTCCATATGTTATAGCTTTGCAAAATTTTCGAAATGAGCTTAACAAGATCAGTTCTACAGCCAGGGAAATTTTTGAAACCTGTATCTACCAAGATGCGTGTAGTTTATACGGCACTTCTGGTGATGTCTACGAAGGTAAAGATCAGGTTGTGAATGGGTTGGAAAGGTACAAGGAGGTTTGGGATTCGATTGAAATATCCTCTGACGAAATAATCATCCAACACAAAGGTGATGTTGCATGGTTTATCACGCAAGGAGTAGCAAAGAAGACGATTGGTCGACAAAGAGCAATTGAAATGGAAATCGAGAGGGTTAAATCTCTGTTAGAACAAGATATCAATACCAAAGACAAGTTAGCAAGAATAAATCTAAGCATTTTGACTATGATCAATGAGCAGACCAAGGGAGAGGAGTTTTTATGGCCGATAAGAGTTGAAGGGATAATCAAGAAAACCAACGATGCGATACTGATTGTGAAAATTGGGCTTTCTTATCCTTGCAACATTATTTTGGAGGGGAAAAATCACTTAGCAAAGATTATTGCGGATTGATTGATTATAAAAAGAGAGAGGTTTTTATTACGAGTTACATCTTCAACAGCACCGGTTATCCACTCTATAATTCAAAGATTGTCAAAGGCCAGGGGTGTTATGTCACGGATACGCAAGGCAGAAAATACTTGGATTTTGAAGCCGGAGTCTGGGCTTTACCCTTGGGTCACTGTGATCCCGATGTAAACCTAGCAATGCATCAACAGCTGGACGAAATCATGCATGTTGGTTATAAATACAGTCACCCCATTGTGGAAAAGAGTGCAGAAAAGCTCTGTCAAATAGCCCAAATGGAGAATGGCCAATGCGTTTTTCTAACTTCGGGCAGCGAGGCCGTTGAATACGGTATACAAATAGCAAAAGCGATTCGCCCGGGAAAACACTGCTTTAGCTTAAGAGGACAATACTTAGCAGCTTATGGACAAGGGTGGCAACGAGATAAACAGAGTTGGCAGCAAATCGAGTGGGCTACAGAAGACAACTTCACGCCGCAGGAGTGGTACGCTCGGCTTCATCAAACCTACGATTTTCAAGATTTCGGCGTATTTGTTTTTGAACCGGGAAATACATCCGGCTTCACGAAACTTCCTCCTCAACAGCTCATGACAGCACTCGCTCGTATTTGCGCTGAAAACCAGATCGTGACAGTCGTCGATGAAGTCACCTGTGGTATGGGACGTACCGGGAAATGGTTTGGCTTTATGCAATATGATCTAAAACCGGAAATCGTAGCAGTGGGTAAAGGCTTAGGAAACGGATACCCCGTCAGTGCAGCAATTATGAATCAAAAAACCATTGAGGAAGCAGAGCAAGCAGGTTTCCATTTTGCCCAATCACATCAAAATGACCCCATGGGCGCTAGGGTCGCCTATGAGGTCATAGTAAAAATTGAAGAAGCGGAGCTACTTCGACATACACAGATCATGGGAGAATATTTGAGAGCAGGATACAAGTCCATGCAAAAAGAGTTTCCAATTATCCGTGAAATCAGAGGGATTGGATTGCTGAATAGTATAGAGCTCGATGCTTCAGTTTCGGAAGAAGCAATGCGCGAAATCGATCGTCTGTTTTTTGAACATGGCATCATTGCCGGAGTAAAACCAAAAGAAAGAGTAATTCGCACCTATTGCCCGCTCATCGTAACGAAAGAGATCCTAGATATTTATCTGAAAACTCTAGGCAAAATCTTGCAATGAAAGTACTTGTCAAGAGGAAAATTAAAAATGCTTCACTTTGAAATAAAGTGAAGCATTTTTAATTAATCTGTTAAGACGATTTCAATCAAATGACGATTTCCCAAGAAATGGTCTTCATAGATTTCTTGATACTGAAGGTGACACTGTTGCAAATCTTTCGGGATTTGGAATACCAGTGTTCCGGATTTAGTATCTTTATTTTCAAGGGTATAGGTGTCGGGGAATTGCGATTCTAAAAACGGTTCCAACGGATATATAATTTGCTCTTTTCCAGAGTCATCTATGTAGATCAATTGAAAGTCAGCATAACTCATGGGTAAGGAACTGTCGGTGGAATTTTCTATGATCAAATCCATTGCTAACAAAAGGGCTTGTCGGTCCACAGGAATATAGTCATTGAGGTTTCTACTAACCGAAAACTTTTCGATTTGCAATTGAAAAAAAGCAGAAGTTACGATGTCGGTGACCTGATACGTCAAAGTCTCCCCGTTAGGGCGAGGGTCTTCAACTACCGGTTGACAAGCAGTTAAGAGCAGTGTGACCACAAGTAAAAGCAAAATTCGTTGGAGCCAGCGCATGAGAACATCACCTTACACGTTTAGTTTTCGTTAGTAGGGTTTTTTGGTGGATTAGGTTTGCGACGAGAACGGAAATACGCATTGGAGCGCTTCTCTGCTTGTTGCGGTTGTGGGGTTGGTGCTGAGTTGGCTTGGCTTGTTTTTTTGATTTGTTCTCCCGGAAGCTTAGCAATGGGTTGCTTAGCGATTTGTCCCGGTTTGACAGGTACCTGTTCAGGAGCTCTATTCTTTCTCGCATCGGGCTGGTTATTGCGAGTATTTCGATTACGTGAATTGCGATTATCGGGTTTATCTTGACGATTTGGATTTTCCGTAGGAGGGGGATTGGTACGATTACCGGGCTGGGGACGGTTCTTCCGATTGCGATCATTGTTTCTGGGCTCAGGCATCGCAGGATTCTCTTGACTTAGATTTGGCACCGGGGTAGGTGTTTCAATAATGATTTTTTCTCCTAAGCTCAATTCCGGTAGGTCTAGTTTTTGATTGGGTGCACTGAATTGCACAACGGTATGAGCCGCACAGTTCTCACACTCGTAGACTACTCGGATGAACTTTTGATGCCGGCTGCCTTCGTGACTGACCAAAAGCATTCTTTTGCGGCAGTAAGGACAGGCCAAGCGATGATCAAAACCGACAGGTCCCATTTTGACGCCGAAATCCATATCCCATTCAACGACTTCTTCGATCTTCATCATTCTGGCAGGGTTTTTATGGAGTCCCGAACCGGGATACGTCGTAGGAGCAGCAGGTTCTTCTTGTGCTACGTCGGTAAGTTTGTTTTTTTCGAATTCTTCCATGTCTTTTATTATAATCCTCCTTGGGGTTTGTTTTTTTTAGGTTACCTTATATTATACCATAGAAACCTATCTTCTGCACGTATATTTTCTTTTTAAGAATCAGCCAATTTCTTTTGAATCAAACGAACTAAGCGGTCTCCGTATTCTAAAGTGCTTTTTCGAACCGGAATACCTATTTCTTGACAAACACCGCTGACTAAAACCTGTGTGAAGGAGTCCGCTGTGAGTATTTCTCCCGGCCGATACCCTGCTTTGCCGAGTGCTTCCACAACACCCTGGCTGACAGAGGCGAAATGCTCTTTACGGGCGGTCAAACGATAATCCAAAAGCTGTCCATCGGCAGCATCGATCAGCAAGAAAATCCAAGGATAAAAGGGGCGTTGATCCGGTTGGGTTTGGAACGGAACAGTGCTGAGCTCCATAACCGCTTCAAAGGCAGCAGAGGGGTTCTGTGGTAATTGCATAAGGATATGAGGGTCTTCTGGTCGAAGATAACTCAACTTTTCATGTTCTTCCGGCATCAGGTTCTGAACCTCATTGTGCCAAATTCCTTTTTGAGAACGACGGATCAAACAACCTTCCGGGGAAGACAAAAGTGAGGGATTGGGTTCGGCTAATTGTAAGAGCAAACGAATTTGTGGCAAGAGAATCTGCAAAATCAAGAAGTCTTCATCATCGGGGTGCCACGGGAGGAATTCAGGAGTGAAATCTTTAAAACGCGGCCAACCACAAGCGGGGGATTCTGTAATGCCTGAGCTCTCTAAGTGTTGTTGATCGATTTCGGGTAGAGGTTCCGAGTTATAATGGAGGGTATAGAGGGCCAATTTGTTAGCTTTGATTGCAGTATCACCGAGCTTCAGCCACTCTTGAAGGCGTAAATAAGCTTCATAACCTTTGCTTATTTGTATCCCCAGCATAGGCTGTGTTTTTCCGATTACTTGAACGAAGTACAAAACATGACTTTCGGGATGTTCTATGGCAAAAACCTCGGATTCTTCGATAAAAGTCCAAGGTTGTAAATCCGCTATTTTTTGGGCTTCTTCATAGGTTTTTTTGATTGCCGGAAGGGTTTCATTCATTTTGATCAATCCTTTCTCTTCTGACTACTCTATTTCGAGGAGAGATCCCGAAATTCCTGTTCATAACAAAAGCACTGTTCCTACGAACAGTGCTTTTGAAGGGATCAACTTATTCTTTGCTAAAAAAGGAGACAATCACAGCTCCTGGGCCGGCATGCGTTCCGACCACACTGCCTAATACATATTCTCCGTCGATGATTTCAGGTTTCATGATTTCTTGCAGTTGGCGCATTTTAGGAACATTCAAAGAATGAGCAAACCCTACCGGCATGGTTGGGTCGAGATTACCTTCTTTGTTAATGAAATCCAGCATCGTTTGCAGACCTTTGTCCATGCCGCGCGCCTTCGCCAAGGTGCTCAAGCTGCCATCGACAATGGTTAATACAGGTTTTAAAGAAAACACACTGCCTAACGCGCCTTGGACACCAGATAAACGCCCGCCTTTGACTAAATAGAGCAGGGTATCCATTACGGCGTAAATTTTTGTGCGTTTTGCATATTGACGAACCTGTGAGGCGATTTCACTGCCGGACTTCCCCTCATCTCTCATTTTCACAGCAAGTTTGACAAGCATGGCCATTCCGACCGTGATCGTACCGCTATCAATCAAGTAGATATCTTGTCGTCCAGATTCTTCTTTGGCCATTTCTGCTGATTGAAAGGTTCCGCTAAGCTTAGATGACAGAGTAATGACAACGATTTCTTCTTTGGGATATTTTGAAAAAGCTTGAAGGAAGTCGCCTACACCGATCAAGGAAGTGGTAGGCAAATTTTTGCTGTGTTTCAATTTCTCATAAAATTCTTCGCTGCTGATCGTTCGTTTGTCATCGTAGGAATCATGATCAAAATTGACTTTTAGGGAAAGCATTTCGATTCCCAATGCATTAGCTTGTTCTAAAGAAAAATCACTGGTGCTGTCGGTCATAATAATAGGCATGATGTTAGAAATTCCTCCTGTTGTTATTTTTTTGTGAGAGATTCAAAGAATAAAGATAATTGCTCTAAGGAATGGGTCAAGCGCGCTAAGTCTTCAGCATTCATTTGCTGAGCCACGTAATTGATCATTTGTTCATGAAAACTCTCGTGAATTCTATTGACTTCGTACCCGGAATTTGTAGCTGTCATTACGACCAATCTGCGGTCGTTCGCATCGGCGGAGCGTTGCAAATACCCTTTTCCAATCAGGGTCTGCACAGCTGTGCTTAAAGCCCCTACCGTGATATTGAGTTGCTCTGCAATGGCGGTCATCGTATTTTGCCCCATTTGCTCCAAGCGGATGACTGTTTCAATGACATGCGTTTCTTTTACCGATAAATTCTCAATTCCACGTTCACTTAGAGCTTTATCTTCAAATGCCAATATGCTGTTAAAAGTGCGCACGAAAAAACGATTGAGTTGGTTGCGTTGCTCGTCGGTCATCAGATGATACTCCTTTGCTTTTAACATAAAACCATTTTAACTTAAAAGTAACTTTTTGTCAATAAAAAATCGGCCTTCACCCAAGCGGGCAAAAACCGAATCTTTATCTATTGAGTAGCAAGACTTGCTTCTCTTGGTTTGACTACACTGAAGTTTTGCCAGTGACCGGAACGGAAGTAGGAATACAGCAAGATGAATTGGATAACGATCGAAGCGACCATCGACCAGAAGAGGCCATACATGTTGTTAGGTACCACGGCAATAAAATAGGCTACCGGAATTCGTACTAAACTTCCCGCAATTGAGGTGATCATGGGGGCGACAGAAGCTCCAGCCCCACGCATAGCCCCTGCAAGGTTTTGATTCATTCCCATGATGAAGTAGAAGAAAGCCAAAATGCGAATCCCTACAAAACCAATGTCTAGTACCGTTTGGTTATCGGTGAAGACTCGCATCAGCGGGTGACCGAAGAACCAGAGAAAGACACCCAAGATCAGACCGAAAACCGTGATCGAGGTCATTGCTACATGGATCCCTTCTTTAGCACGATCATGTCTACCGGCACCCACATTTTGTCCAACAAAAGTACTTAATGCCATGCCAAAAGCCATCATGGGTACAATGGCAAATCCGTCTACTTTTTGCACAATGCTGTTTGCAGCAATATAGTTGGAACCAAATTTGTTCGCAAAGGATTGGATGATGACAGAACCCAAAGACATGGCTACATTTTGAATGGCAGCCGGAACGCCTAAACGAATAATGGTAGCAGCTAATTGTTTTTCAATACGCATACTCTTTGGAGAGACATGAACCGGATAAACGCCGCTATTGATCCGAATGTGTACCAATGCTCCGGAGACAATGTGAGATAAAATCGTAGCAATGGCTACTCCGGCAACTCCCCATTTGAAGACGATTACGAACAATAAGTCGAGAACGATATTCAAGACAGCACTGACGCTTAGGAAAACTAAAGGCCAACGGGAATCTCCCATTCCTCTTAAAATTCCACCGCCAATGTTATAAGCCATGTTTCCTAAAGTTCCGGCAAAAATGATCGCCAAATAAACCGTAGAATCTCCGATAATATTCTCCGGTGTGCCAAGAAGTTTCAATAAAGGCCCCGAAAAGAGGGTTCCGATGATACTGATCAAAATCCCGCTGGCATAAACCAAGGTAAAGGCGGTGTTGACGGCTTTATTCAACACATCGTAGCGTTTCGCACCAAAGTTTTGAG
>CAZAFY010000055.1:0-8421 GCA_964484445.1 uncultured Eubacteriales bacterium | reverse complement strand
GCAGGTGTGGCGGCTAACATGCCTTCTTTTAATTCAAACTGGCAAGTTTTATGCAGCAAGTGACCGGTTAAATAACAATTGAGAAAGTAGCCTGCGAGGATCAACAGAGCCGGAACTACCAAGAAACGAAGTTCCAATAAGTCTTTCTTGTAAATGCCGCTTCCGATATAACAGCCAGCCAGTACCTGTGCTAGACGCTTAGCCCACATTGGAATATAAGAAACATTGGTGGATAATTTTAAAGTTAAAATAGCTACCATGCTGAAGAGCAGTGTGCCTGCGGTAACCCCTGAGGCTCGACCTATGAAACCTGCAACAATCGCAATCGAGATCGTAATTATAAATTTTAAGTTTGGAGATAAGTGATCAAGAGCAAAGCGGTTTTTCTGTTTTGCTTTGCCGAATCCGCTGTCTGAACCATTGGAAAACTCAATGGCTTGAATCTCGGTTCCGTTTTCTCTACGGTCAACCCAAGCAATGAGAGATGGGAATAAGCCGATACCGGAAACCATACGCACAAATTGCAAAACGGCAACTTTCGGAGCATCGGCCCCTAAATCTGCAGCAATCAAAGGTGTATCGGTCATGCCACCGGGAACAGCACTCATGAGCGAGGTCAGCAAATCCAAAGGGCTGAGCCAATGAATCAGGAAACCTAAAACAAGATTTAATGCTAACATCGAACTCAAGAGAATCGCTGCCGGTTTCAAGATGTATTTAAGACGCTCCAAATCCGAACGTTTGACCGAGCAACCAATAAAAGCACCGGCTGTACACTGCGCGACTACTCTCGCATTGACCGGCATGGAAGCGGCAGAAAAGCCAACATTCAAAATTGCAGCTCCCAAAACAGCGCCAACCATCATCCCACCCGGGACTTTCAATTTGGATAATAACCAGCCGCCGGACAAGCCGGCGGCAAAAGTTAATAGAATATTCAGCATAATCGAAAATTCTCTCCTTAATTATGGAGTAACGGGTAATGGTCCTTCAGTAGGTATTTCAATGATTACCGAAGAAAGATCGCGACCGGCAAGCTCTTGAAGCATCTCTTCCAGAACATCCATGGCTTTACCATATTCAGTCCAATTGCCTGACTGCCGTTGTTCTGTGACAATCTCATACTGTGCTAAGATATTTTGTATCAGTTGTTTCAAATCACTGTCGGCACTGTCGCCTGGCACTGGGACTCCTGGAATATCGGTTTCACCGTCTGGACTACCAAAGAGTCGGATTAAAGCCAGTTCGAGATTTTCTTCCATGACAAGTCGATTACCATAGGAGACAATGACTTTCTTCAATTCGGGAAGTGAGCTAGAAGTTGAGGTAATATAGAGAGGTACTACATAGAGGAGAGAATCCTTTAGAGGAACAGTGATGGTGTGACCCTTCGATACCGTAGAACCACCTTGATTCCACAGGGAAAGATCTTTGGAAATGTTCGATTCTTGGTTGATTCGGGCCTCAATCTGCGCGGGACCGTAGACTAAACGGTCTTTGGGGAAGAGGTAAACCGATAAGGAGCTGACACCGTTTTTGTCGGAAACACCTGCCAAGAAGGCTACCATGTTATCTTTTTGGGAGGGGGTAATGGGATAAAGGGTCATGAATTCGGCTTGATCAGAACCCGGGAATTCCATGATGTCATAATACGATTCTACCGGTTGACCGGAAGTTTTGGCAATGGCCCAAGCATCTTCACGATTGTAGAATACTTTGGGGTTGGTCATGTGGTAATTCAAGAACATTTTTGCTTGAATTTTGAAGATGTCTTCCGGGTAACGTAAATGAGCTACCAGATTAGCCGGCATTTCTTCAAAGGGGGTAAACAAATCCGGGAAAATTTTGGCGTAGGTTTGGATAATCGGATCTTCGGTGTCATATAAATAGAAAGTAGTGGTTCCATCATAAGCATTGACGGTTACCTTGACGCTATTACGAATATAATTGGCACCAGTGAGCTGATCGTCTTGTTGCCAAGATTGTGCATAAGGGAATCGATTACTTATGGTATAACCATCGATAATCCAGAACAATTGACCTTCATGGATTACCAAATAGGGGTCGGCGTCATAATAAAGGAAGGGCGCCAAGGTGGTCACACGGTCTTTGATTTGACGGTGTAATAATATCTTGGAATCTGCTATGATTTCATTAGTCAACATCGGATTCAAGGTGTTGAGACGAATACTGAACAAGAAGCGAGAGAACATGGAACTGATCGAAAGTCCAGCTTCGCCTTCATAACTGGTCTCAGCATTGGCATCACCCATGGGGTAATCGAATTCCTGAGAACGCGTACCTACAATAACATAGTCATTGGTCAGTTCACCATAGTAAATCTCAGGACGAGTAATCACTAACTCAGGTATATTGGTCTGTGGTGGAATATCTTTAACCACTAAGTTTGGTTGGCCATCGGGGGTGATTTGATTACTTGGTGCAACGACTGCACCATAACCATGGGTATATTTTAAGTGGCGATTTACCCAAGTATCGGCTTCGGTTTGTAAAGCATCAGCCGGAAGTTCCCGGGCACTCAACATGACCGGGACCAGTTCACCGTCGATTAAATAGCGGTCAACATCGACATCATTGAAGCGATAATATAATCGCATGCCCTGTAATTGGCCAAAGGCTGCTTGAGTTTGTTGATAATTCAACAGAGGAACGGTATCGATACTGGCAGAATACTCGTTAAGTTCAGCCCAATCTGCTGTAGCATTGGCAGCAATGGGGAAGTCGATTTCAATCGTATTGTTTAAATCATAAGCCAAACGAGTGAATTCAATATTATAATTCAAGTATTCTTCTTCCATGGTGAATTCATTAGGTTTAACTTGTAGATTCTGAATTAATCCGGCAACAACGTTTTGCCCTGCCACGGCAACCACAGCTACCAAAACAATAGGGATAACAGCGGTACGAAGGCTGGGGCGTATCATTTGCGAGAGCATCATCAAGGCACCCAAGGCACTGAGTCCTATGGCAATGTAAAGGGTGGGAATGGATGCATGAATATCGGAATAACTGGCGCCGAAAGCGACACCTCTTGGTGAGTAGACTAAATTGAACATTTCCATGAAGAAGTTTCCACCTTGGAGTAGAAAGGCAAACGCACCTAAGAGTCCTAAGTGAGCAAAGGGTCGCTTATCCATGGGGTTTTTTCTGAAGCCATTGTTGGTTAAATAGAAGAAACCGCAAATGGCAAAGAGGAATAAAACCAAACCAAAGACGGTATCGAGAAGCATTTCGAAAAACGGTAAAGAAAACATGTAGAAGCTGATGTCCCGGTTGAAGATAGGATCTGCAACGCCATAGGGCACCTGATTTAAAAAGGTTTTTACCGTTAACCATTGGGCAGATAGCGCTAACCCATTGCTAATGCTGACCAGTAAGGAGAAGCCTAAGATAATCCAACTCAATAACGGACTGCGGGCAATGGTGCGTCCGAATTCCGATAAATTGCCTTGCATGCGTTGTCTGGTCTGCCCGAAATCCACCTGAATCACTTCGGGTTCAACGATTTCGTCAGGGACGGTTCTAGCCAACCATTTTTGCAGCCATTTCAGATTAAGGAAGACAAACAAAAAGGTGACGACAATCCCGATTAAGCCTACTAAGACCTTTTGAAATAGAATGGTGGTGAATACTTGTTGATAGTTGACAGACTGAAACCATTTGTATTCAGTGAAGTAAAATGCCATCGTGCCAACACTTCCTACCAATAAGAAGAGAATGGCTATTAGCCATGTAAAACGTTTTTTCATAGAGGTACCTCCTTCTTTAAGACCTGTTTCTATTATACCAAACCTTGAGTCAAAATGAAATAAGTTTTTTGTTAGAAGCAGGAAAATTCTTGCGCTTGTCGAAATAATAAGATACAGAATATCAAGGAGGCGTTTCACTTGAACAAATATGCAATCAAAGGTGGTTCCGTGTGGACCATGGCCAAAGGCAACATTGAAAACGGTGTTGTTTTGGTAGAAGGAAAGAAAATTGTAAAAGTCGGCAATGAAAAAACGAAAATCCCTGCCGGTTATACCGTGATCGATGCTACAGGAAAGATCGTTCTACCTGGCTTGATCGATGCTCACAGTCATTTATCCCTTTTTGGTGATCCCTCAATTTGGGCAACCGGCGACGGTAACGAAAAGAGCGGTGCCATCCAGGCAAAACTACGCGGGATCGATTCTCTGAATCCGGAAGATCCAGCGATTCCTATCGTTCGTGAAGGTGGTTTCACTGCGGTTTATACCGGGCCTGGCAGTTCTAACCTGATCGGTGGCACTGGTTTCGTTATGAAACTCAAAGGCCGTACTGCTGAAGAAATGATTATCCCCGGCACAGAAGGCATGAAAATGGCTTTAGGTGAGAATCCAAAACGCAACTATGAAGGTAAAACCAATGGCACCCGCATGGGGAATGCTGCCGTTTTGCGCGATGCCTTATTCAAAGCAGTAACCTATATGAATAAAATCGAACAAGCGAAAGCCGATGGCAAACCTGCTCCCGATAAGGATATGAACTCCGAAGCACTCATTCCCGTTTTGAAACGCGAAATGAAAGCTCGTATTCATGCACATCGTGCGGATGATATCATGACCGCGATTCGTATTGCCGAAGAATTCAACTTGGACTACATTATTGAGCATTGCACCGAAGGCTACAAAATCGCCGACATCTTGGCTTCTAAAAAAGTCAAAGCCACCGTAGGTCCTTTGAATATGGGTCACAGTAAACATGAGTTATGGAATGTTTCTTGGAAAAACCCGGCTGTGTTGGCCGAAGCTGGAGTTATGGTTGCTCTGCAACAAGATACTTCCGCTCATACCATATTATTGCCAATCATGGCTGGTTATGCAGTCAAAGAAGGCATGAAATATGACGATGCCTTAAGAGGGATTACCATTATTCCTGCTGAGATGTTGGGTGTTGGTGACCGTATGGGTTCTTTAGAAGAAGGAAAAGATGCCGACATCACAATTTTCACCGGGGATCCGTTGAGCAACTTCAGCAAATGTGTGTTCACCATGATCGACGGCGAAATCGTTCATCAAATCTAAAAAAAACTAAAACTAAAAACAAGCTCATTTGGACGTGCTTCCAAATGAGCTTGTTTATTATTTATCTAAGGTGTTTAATTTCATATCTCCTACCTTCACCCAACCCCACTTTACGAGAATATTATGAAAAAGAAGGGTTAAAAGAGCAGGTAGAACGAAATGAAGCAAAGCAATTTTCAAAAACACATCGGGTGTGTAGCCCATGGCTTCTAAGGTTCCAAACTGACCCACTAAACCACTGGTTCCCATGCCGGCTCCGTAGGCAGTGTTTTGCATAGCAAAGACTTTGGTAGCCAAAGGTCCGGTAATGGCTGAAGCCAAGGTAGGTGCAATCCAGATTTGGGGTTTTCGCATGATATTGGGTATTTGCAACATAGAGGTGCCTAAGCCTTGAGCGAGGAGACCGTTGAACCCGTTATCTTTATAGCTGGCAACTGCAAAGCCAATCATCTGTGCGGTGCATCCGGCTGTAGCGGCGCCGGCAGCTAACCCGCTTAATCCCAACATAATGCTTAAGGCAGCGGAGCTAATGGGCAGGGTCAGAACCATTCCCATGATCACGGAAACAATGATTCCCATGGTGATCGGTTGAAGTAAGGTAGCTTCATTAACAATCGTGCCAATAAAAGCGGTCGCTTGCTGCACTCCCGGGCCCAGTTTTAATCCGGTCAAACCACCACCGATAATCGTAACCAAGGGTACTAAGACAATATCGGCAGGGGTTTTGCCCACGATCAATTGACCGAGTTCGCTACCCACTACCGCAGCCAAATAGGCACCTACAGGCCCGCCGGCTGCATAGCCAATGGCACCCACAGCCGCGCCTGAAAAGAGTACTAAGGGCTTCACTTTCATGCTCCAAGCAATGGCAACCCCAATGGCACAGCCGGTCACAGGGGAGGAGGCAGCCAAGGCACTACCAATCGGAGCTAAGAGAGCTAATCCGGGTAATTTCGCCAGTTGAGAAATGATCAAACCAATGATCAAGGATGAAAACAGACCTAAAGCCATAGCGCTCAAGGCATCGAATAAATACCGTTTGACTAATTTTTTCATCATAAATTCCTTCTCTCTTTATCTATCTAGGTTTGAGATGATGTAAGAATGCTTGAGGATTATTTAGAAACATGCGGGTAAAACGAACATGTTCTAAACTGTCATAATCGGTTTCTGAAACAGTACCTTGATCAAACGAGAGAATCTGAGCTCCGGGATACGCTAAAAGAATCGGAGAATGGGTGGCAATAATAAACTGATTCCCTTGTTCTTCTCCTTGCAGCAACAAATCCAAGAAGGCTAGTTGGCGCATGGGAGATAATGCAGCTTCTGGTTCGTCCATGAGATAAATACTGTTACGCTGGATTCGGGAGGAGAAAAGTTGTAAGTAACTCTCTCCATGAGACTGAGCATCGGGGTTCTCACCATAGCGGTTACTCATCGCATCTCGATTCCCCCGTAAGGATCCTGTGGCTAACTGGATCCCATAGTCAGAAGAACCGGCTTCTTCCATTTCACGCCGCAAGGATTCCTCTTCTCGTTCCAACTCCCGTTGCATTTGGCCAACCCGTTGGATGAATCCGAAGAAGTCCTCTGCTCGTAAGAAAAAGCCTTGGTGAACCACCTTACTTGCCCATTGCAGCTGCAGAGTAGCGGCTAATCGCCGAGCTGCATCCAAACTGGGATCCGTGGCTACCGGATGTGCTCCGATTGTGGGAAAGTTTAATTTTGCTGCTAACCCTTCTAATAAGGTAGACTTTCCACTGCCATTTTCTCCTACAAAAAAGCAAATAGGGCGCTTGAATGCTAAATCCTTAAGATTTTTAACCGTTGACACATTGAAAGGATATTGATCCTGCTTTCGTGTAGCAGTTTTAAGAACAATCCCCTTTAACAATGGCATGGTTACACCTCCTCGATTTCCAAGTTTTCGCGAGTGAGATTACGAATCCAGCGGTCTCCACCCGCTCGCCAATAAGCCAAAATCACTTTGATCGGTTCGTCGATTTTTAAGAAGAAGAAGACGGAGGCACTGGCTAAATGCCAGACTTGAGCAGCAACGAAACCCATGGGTAACGCTAATGCCCAAAGAAAAGTTACATCTAGGAAAAGTACGAACTTGGTGTCTCCGCCCGCTCGTAAAGCCCCTAAGCTCACTGGGGAGTAGAGACATTGCATCAGTGCAACTAGGGCCGCAATGTTCATAAACTGATGTGTCAACAACTTGGTCGATTCTTCTATTTGATACAAATTAATGAAAAAGCCCTTGCTGAATAAGATGAATCCGGCTGTGCAAACCCCGATGATCGCCGATAAAATCATGATCGTGTTTATGTATGGTCGCACTTTATGCATTTGATTTGAACCCAATGTTTTACCCATGATGACCGAAGAGGCACTGAGGACTCCGTAAATAAACACCATCGACATTTGCATCAGCGCTTGCGAAATACTGTGGGCAGTCGTTGCTTGCTTACCCAAATGGCCAAGGATCATTGCTTGCGCAGAAGAACCGAATCCCCACAAGAATTCATTGAGGATGACTGGACTAGCGTTTCGCAGAAAATCTCCTTGTAATACAGGGTCACGCACAAAGAAATCCCGGAAATGAAGCTTGATTCGATCTTCGTGGAAACCCATATAGACTAAAACAAACAAGAAACTGAGAAAACGAGCGATCACTTGAGCCCAAGCAGCACCGGAAATCCCCATGGCCGGCATCCCGAAGCGTCCAAAAATCAAAACCCAGTTCAAGAACGTTGTAGTAGCTAACGAGAACAAGGTTACCCAAAAACTCATCCAAACTCGTTCAACACTTCTTAAAATGGCTAAGGTTGTATTGGTTAGGCCATAAAACGGATAAGCCAAAGCGGTAATTCGTAAATAAAGAGCTCCTTCAGCCAGTACATCGGGGTCCGATGTAAAAAAGCTCATAATCACTCGAGGGAATAGACCCATGATCGTGGCAAAGATCAAAGAAGCAAAAACGCTGTATCGTAAAACAATTGCCATCAAACGGCGAATGGCAGCAGTATCGCCTTTGCCCCAATATTGCGCGGTCAATACGGAAGCGCCAGCGGCGAAGCCCATGGTCAGCAAAGTAAAGATGAAGAGCGGTTGATTCCCTAAAGAAGAAGCAGCGATTTGAGTGCTACCCAATTGACCAAGCATCAAAGTGCCAATTAGGGACACTCCTTGATTAACCATGTTTTGTAAAGCAATGGGCAATGAAATCGCCAATAATAGACGATAAAACTCCCTGTCTTTTACCATTTTCATAGGTACTTCACCTCCTTTTAGAGCAGAATTTCACAAAAGCAATTCAGTATACCACATTATCCTATGTTTGGTAAATTCC
>CAZAFY010000054.1:0-8427 GCA_964484445.1 uncultured Eubacteriales bacterium | reverse complement strand
CAGGGATTTTTCTTATCCCTAAATCGAAAGGAGTCGATTCTATGAGCAAACGACCAATTACTATTGACGATTTACTGGCCATGAAGTTTCCGGGCGACAGTCAACTTTCTCCCGATGGCCAGCATATTGTTTTTGTTCACACCGTTATGGATGTGGAAAAAAACGGCTACAAGAGCACTTTGTGGATGATGGACAAAACGGAAGAAGGATGGAGCGAAGCGCGTCCCTTCACCAATCATCAGATCACTGACAAACTGATCCGCGATACCGCTCCACGCTGGAGCGCATGCGGAAAAGGGATTTATTTCATGAGTAACCGCAGCGGCAAAGCCCAATTGTGGGTTATCGCATTGAGCGGTGGCGAAGCAAAACAAGTGACCACTTGGGAAGAAGGCTTGGCAGGCTTGACCTGGAACCCGGCCAATTCGAATGAAGTGGCCTTCTCCTCTTGCGTGCCCGGTACTAAACCGGAACAAAAGAATAAAGACATGCGCGTCATCACCAAAATTCGCTACAAATTCAACGGCATGGGCTTCTTAGATCCCCGTCCCAAACATCTATTTGTAATGAACCTCAAAACCGGCGAATTCAAGCAAGTGACCGATGGTAAATTCAGCGAATCCTCACCCGCTTGGAGTCCTTGCGGCAAGACATTAGCTTTCGCAAGCTCTCGCTTGGAAAATGACGACATTAACGAAATCAACAACATTTGGACCGTAGATATTGCCAGTGGCGAAATCAAAGCCGTTACCAACAATGAAGGTACTGCAGGTAGCCCCTCGTTCTCTCCCGATGGCAAGTGGATCGCCTACTTAGGTCACGAAAAAGGCCAAGGAAAAAACGGCGTCAACACCAGTATTTTAGTGCGTCCGGTAAGTGGTGGTCCAGCTAAGAATTTAACCGAACCCTTTGATTACACGGTTGGCAACAATTGTGGTGGCGATGCCAGAGCAGACGGTGGCAGTGGCGCTTTCCAATGGTTAGGCGACAGCTCCGGTGTTTATTCCTTAATTACCGTAGCAGGTGAAACTAATATTTATAAGTTTGACTTAAGTACCGGTGCACAATCCATGGTTACAACGGGTAAACATGGCATTACCAGTTTTAGTGCAGCCGAAGGCTTAACCAAAAACGGTGAAATGCCAGTCTCCTATGTTCTCGATTGCTCTATGAACGCCAGCAATGTGTATTATAAATCTCCAGAAATGGAAAAAGGTGTTCGTCTGACCAATCTCAATCGAGACATGTTGAATGAAGTCTATGTTGCTCCCATGGAACCCATTTCCACGGTCAGCCGCGATGAGGAAGAAGTCCATGGTTGGTTGCTACGGCCAATCAACTTTGATGCAAACAAGAAATATCCCTTGGTTTTAGAAATCCACGGCGGCCCTTATGGTGCTTCCGGCTATGGTTTCTTCCATGAATATCAGTTGCTGGCTGCGGCCGGTTATGTGGTTTTATTTAGCAATCCACGTGGTTCTGCAACCTACGGCGAGAAACATGCTTTAGGCGTAATCGGGGACTGGGGTGGTGGCGATTATGCCGATCTCATGGCCATAACCGACCAAGCTATTAAAGACAATGCCTGGATCGATGAGACTCGTTTAGGCGTTACCGGTGGCTCTTACGGTGGATATATGACGAACTGGATGATCACCCAAACGAATCGTTTCAAAGCAGCTGTTACTTTGCGCTCCATTTCCAACATGTATACCAAATACGGCGTATCCGATATCGGTTGGGTCGGCAATAAGTCCGGTATGGGCGGCGTTGATCTTTGGGACGAAGGCGGAGAAGACTTTATTATGAGTCGCAGCCCGATCCGTTATGCTCCTAAAGTCAAAACCCCGTTGCTCTTCATCCATTCCGAAGAAGATCATCGTTGCACCATGGAACAAGCCGAGCAGTTCTATGTAGCCTTAATGCGTTTAGGTAACAAGTGTGAATTCGTGCGTTTTGCCGGAGAAAATCATGAATTGTCTCGTAGCGGCAAACCCATGAACAGGGCGGACCGCTTGCGTCAAATCATGCGCTGGTTCGAAACATATCTATAAAGTCATTAAAAAAGCTGTCCAACCAAAAAGGTTGGACAGCTTTTTTAATGACTCTTATTTACGCATCGGTAAGACTTCTAACCAGTAGCCATCGGGATCTTCAATAAAGTAAATTCCCATGCCTGGATTCTCGTAGCAGATGACACCCATTTCGGTGTGAAGTTTGTGAGCGGCTTCGAAATCGTCTACAATAAAGGCAATGTGAGATTCATTGTCACCTAATTCGTAGGGACCTTCTTTGTCGCGCAACCAAGTGATTTCAAAGGTATAGGTTCCAGAACCGTCCGTTAAATGGCAAATACGGTAACTACCGTCTTTGGCGGTGCGGTCGCGGTGAATGGATAGACCTAAGGCCTTTTCATAAAAGTCTAGGCTGCGTTGCATATCGGTAACGTTAATATTGCTGTGGCTGAGTTTGAATTGCATAGTGATCCTCCTTGTTATTCTTTGATTTCAATAGAGTCGCCGGGGTTGGAAAGATAGGTGAGGATGCTATAGGGGGCTAAGTCTTCGCGGATCTTCTCTGTTAAGGGGAAGAATTGCCCGAAGTGCATGGGAATCAAGCGAGTGGGTCGGGTTTGCTGCACGAACTGCAGGGCTCCTTTGTGAATATCGGTTTTCATGCGAGGGTCAATGGGGAAAAAGGCGACATCCAAGGGCAACGTGTGTAAAGTGACCACCCTTAATTCTCGTAAATAAGCTTCTTCCGCTTCAGCAATCTCGTGGGCTGTCGATTCTTCCTGCCAATGCCAGTTGTTTAAATCACCGGCATGGAAGATGGAGAGATTGCCCTTCTTTAAATGATACGAAACACCTTCATCGGTACTGCCGTAGGCTGTTACGAAAAGATCCCCTAATTGGACTGTGTCACCGGGACGCATGAAATGTGCTCCGGGGTGGTTGACCTTTTTTTCAAGATCATAGCCAAAGACGTAATCGATTTCTCGATGTTGGGACCAGGTCAAAACAACCGGATTATAATGATCTCCATGTCCGTGCGTAGACAAGACGCTGACACGAGGGTATTTTAGAAAATCGTGGGGTCGTAATACCCCATCTCGAATACTGGAACCGGGCGTGTGCTTGAAGTAGTCGATGACCACAAAATGATCCGCCCATTCTAGGGTAAACGCGCTGTTATGTAAGTAGGTGATTTTCAAAGACGTTGCTCCTTTCGTTATCGTCAAGGCAAATATTGAAATAGGGACACTGTATGCAATGCTTGTTCACGTTCTTTGCATAGTCAAGCAAGTGTTTTCCTGTTTCCATTTTCTTTGCTAGTGTTTGAGCTTCTGTTTTTGCCTGTTCCAAAGCACGCGGAGCACAAGAGATTTCACAGATGGCATTGGCGCGAACCAAGGCTAATCGTGCGGAAACAACGGGTTTGTTCAGTAGCTGTTCAACTGCTAGGGCATACCATTGTAACTGCAACGCGTAATTTTCGGTGATTTCTGCTATTCTCTTTTGCGCTAAAAGCGGATCTTCTGGAACTCGGTTGGTTTTATAATCCAGAATGTGTAGGTTTCCTTGGGCATCTTCACTCAACAGGTCAATGACCCCGTCAAGATAAATACCATCTACCAGGGGAGAAAGGAATGTCCATTCGCGTTTTAGGTCTTTCGCCTTATCTAAAATTGCCCTATACTCCTTGTTCTCCATAAGCCGATCCACCAATTCTAAAGCATCGGAACCCTGTGCGGACATGTCTTGAAACATTGGTTCGGCTAAAACTTGATTCAGGAGTTCTTCCAGATTCGCTTGTGGAGTACTCAATTCGCACAAACGGTGAACCAATGAACCAAAGAGCAGGGGATTTTGGTAAGTACTCTTATTTTCTTCGTCAGAAGCTAAATTACCTTCTTCCTCCATGCGGTCACTGTCGGGAGGGAGCCTTTGCTGCGTTGTTTCGAAGACATCTTCTTTGAGCCAAAGCCTATAACGCAGATAATAACTGCGAGGACAACGGCGAAAATTTAACAGACCCGTTGCAGAAACTCGAAGAGCTGGTCTGGCTTGCACCTTGATTTCTTCTTGCATGGGAGTCAAAAGTAGTTTTAAATTTTCTCCCGGAAAAGAAATAGGAGTAACGTGGCCGGCACTTTGATCAGATATTTCCTCCGGTATCTCCCAATTCGGGGGATCCTTAGCAAGTTCCGGAGCTTGCGTTGCTTGCATGGTCAGTCGGAAGGGTAAGTCATGAACGCGGATGATGGTCGGCGGTTCCTGTGAAGCCAGAGCCTGTTCATAAGCAGTTTCTTCGCGCAGCCATTCTTGTATCTGCGACCACCAACTGCCGCTATTAAAACGAGTATGGTTTCCCCCGCATAAGACCAAGTAATCGCGTGCACGAGTCATTGCTACATAAAGAATTCGTTGAGATTCTTCTCGTTCAGCTTCTAAAAGGGAATCTGCTACTAAAGCACCCCGCTTATTACCATTACGGAACGTGAATCCCTGTTCTGCATTCCAAATCAGGTAATCAGAATTACGGTGATCTTGTTTGCGAATCAGATCCGGTAAGAATAAAACCGGGAACTCTAATCCTTTGGCAGCGTGAATGGTCATGATGCGGACGGCGTCTTGCCCTTCGGTGAACAACGTAAGTTCCGCTTCACTTTCTTCTTCTGCTAACTGGTGGAAATAGTAAAGGCATTCATGAATCCCATAATAATTTTGCCCGGAAGCTTGTTCGGCAAGGCTAATAAACTTGCTCAAATTCGTCCATGCTTGTTCCCCCATGGGTTGGGCTGCATAATAAGTTTCCAAACGACAATCGCGAATCATTTGTCTGAGTAGATTTGGCACATCGAGGAAGGCTTGTAATTTTTGCCACTGCTGTAAACGGTGAATAGCGCGTTGCCAAAGCACGAGAATTTCTTTGGGGCCGAACCAATCATAGGTCAACCAACTTATTCTATGATTCCGGCAGTGCAAAGCATGTTCAGCCAACGCTTTTAGCGGAATGCCATGATGCGCCGCTGTTAACCAAGCCCAATTGGCATAGTCATCCCCTGCATTAGCCACAGTAGCCAAACCGTGCAGCAAATCTTGGATTTCTTGTCGTTGGTAGAAAGCTCGATTCCCCACAACTAAATAGGGGATCCCCAGTCGTTTTAATGCATTTTCATAGAGGGGTAGATCGGTACGGCTGCGAAAGAGCATTGCGACATCACCATAGCGTACCGAACGAGGTTGTTCTACTCCTTCAGCATCTTGTTCGTACACCAACATTTCTTTGCTTTCTACCATGGTTTGGATCCGTGTAGCAATCGCTTCCGCTTCAAAACTACGGAAGAGTTCGCCACTTGCTTCCAAGGTAATTAGCAACTCCAATTGAGGACTTTCGGGGTCGGCAGGGCGAGCAGCCAACATCGGCTCATAATCTGCCAACTTGTCTTGAAAATAGTCATTGACCAACCGGATGATTTGAGCACCACTGCGATAATTGGTTTCCAAATTTTTATGTGGGTCAGAACCGGTACCTTGTAAGGCATTGCCAATGTTCTCGCTCATGTCTCGGAATAGCCGAACCACGGCCCCGCGAAATCCGTAAATCGACTGTTTAACATCTCCCGCCACAAATAAACTTTGCTGAAGGCTGCTCTCGTTGAGCAGGGAAATCAGCTTAAATTGGGCATAGTTGGTGTCTTGAAATTCATCGATCAAAAAGGCGTGGTAGCGTTTGCGCAATTGTTGAACCACCTGCGGGTTTTCCTGGAGCAAGGTCAGCGTCCGATGTTCTAAGTCAGCAAAATCAAGACAATGTTGCTTGCTCTTTTCCTGAACGAATTTTTCTTGTATCGTTTGCAGAAGTTGTAATGCAGAAGGATAATAAAGCTGTAACCAATCTTCCCAGAGTCGGTTGATCAACTCACCCAAATGGCAAGTGGTTAAGGCGTCACTCAGAAGCTGACCATTTTTGCTGAGCTTTTCGCCTTCTTTGGGCTCATATTGTTCGCAAATCGTTCCAATATCGTGCAACCATGTTTCTTGTTCCTCTGAGGCTAGAGCATTGAACCAAGTGCTTGTTGCTTTCGATAACATATCGTGAATAGTTTGCCAATCGTTAATCGCCCTTGTACCACGTTTATCGAACGCCAAGGTTGTTTGGCAGAACTCCTGAGCCGCTTGTTCTAAATCTTGCCATAGTTGGCTGGAATCAGAAATATCTGTGTTTAATCCGGCTACGATTTGTGTAATGGGCACGCCTTTATTGTTAATTTGTTGTAAGAAGCCCTGAAAGGTTTCAACAGCTTGACTCACCGATTTTTTACGTAAGAGGATGGACAAAAAAGGGTCTCCTTGATCCAAGGCCATCTCTAATGATTGCAGGATTACTTCTCGCAACAAAGAACGACTTTCCCATTCTTCCATGATCAGAAAATGAGGATCCACTTCTGCTTCCAAGGGGAACTGACGTAATATACCGCTGCAAAAACCATGGATCGTGGTGATGGTTGCCGAAGGCAACAGCAAAATCCACTGCTGGAGCCTTGCCGATTGCTCAGGATCCTGTGCAGTTTGCAGTCTTTTTAATAACTCTCCACCAATGCGCTCTCGCATTTCCCCGGCAGCCTTATTGGTAAAGGTAATGGCTACAATCTGGTCTAAACCCAAACCACTGTTCAAAAGCTGCAAATATCGATGCACCAAAACCCGAGTTTTCCCAGCACCTGCACCGGCAGTGAGGACCAAAGATTGCTCAATTCTCTCAACTGCATACTGTTGATTCGCGGAAAAAGTACTCAAGGTTTCATCTCCCTTCGACATAATGAAGCATAGGAGCAGCGTTCGCAGGCGTCGTCTTTTGGTGCTTTGGGAAAGTGTCCTCTGCTGATCATGGTATCGATATTGCGCAAAAGCTGCAAGGCACCGACCTTCAACTCTGCCCAGTTTTGAGGTTTGACCGTTTCAACCAATTCGGCTTTCCCGTCCCCTTGCCCGGGGAAGTAATAAGCAGCTGAATGTAAGTCCTCTTGGTTTTGCTTCTCCCAGACCAACCCGTAGCAGGGTAGCTGTAAATCGTTTAAAGGCTCTTTCTTCAGAGCTTTGTAGTTCGCTGAACTTCCGGTTTTGTAATCGTATAAATAAAATTGGTTGCTATCTCCTTGGCAGAGGTCGACCCGGTCAATTTTACCTTGGATGGGGTAACACCGGTCATCCAATTTCAAAGGAGTGTCATGACCGAACTTCCATTCGCTATATAAAGGGCTGGCTTTACGCTCTTGAAATAGAGCAGCTTCTTCTTCCAGCCAAGTTTCGAAACGGTGCTGATACCGTTGGCGTTCGGCCTGCCAAAGCTTTGGTGAGAGTTCCAGAAGTTCCGGTTGAATCCAGAACCGATCCATAACTTGAGGGATCATCGCCTTACAAGTGGCAAGATCGGGAGGGTCGTTCTCATATAGGGACTCCTTCCAGGCTTTGACTAAGGCTTCCAAAATGCGATGCATAAGCGTACCTCGGTCCAACGGATTCAGGTCGGTTTCCACGCTTTGAGGTTGCTCCAAGCGCAGAATATAGGTTAAAAAATAGGCATAGGGGCAACTTTGATACTGATTATACGCCGAAGGAGATTGCAGAATCCTTTTAGGCAATATGGCTTTATTCACTGTCAACGGGGGTTCAAGCGCTGAAGGCTCGGATGCAAAAGCAAGCTTTATTTGCTTCAAGGATTCCTCAGATAACGTGTGCTCCTCTTTGATACGATACAAAGAAGATTCTGTTTCTTGCACTTTGATTTTGTTAGAGAAGTAGATTTGCAGGAGGAGCAAGAATGGAGAAGAATTGAGGCCTTGACCTTTGAAGTCTCGGCGACTGTAGGAAAGGATCCACTGTTTCTCCGCCATTTCCAAACAACTGCGAAAGAGAGCTTCTTCTTGTAATGCTCGATCTTCCGGTGTGGGAAGTGTATATCCGGCTTGGGAGAGGAACTTTATTGAATCAGCATCTAACATCCAATCATTACCGCCGGGGGCTGGGAAAACACCATCGTTTAAGCCTAAGACGGCTACTCCATGAAAGTGTTGACCACGCATACGCAAAGGGGTCCCAATACGAACCCCTGTCGGCTGACCATAGGGAATAGGAAGTTGTACAGAGGTCAACAAGGCCGATAATTCTTGCACGTATTCGGTAAAGGTCCATTTTTCTTCTTGGCGAATCGCACTGGACGCGATTTGCAATTGTTCCAAGGCTTTTACAAGCTCCTGCCAAGCAGCTTGATTCTGTTTTTCCAAAAGAAGCAGCTCTTCAGATGGGATATCGATCTTTCGAAGTTTCTTTATATTCTCATGCAACTTTCTGGCTGAGAACAGATTCAAAAGGGCTTCTCTGAACTCACTTGGTGTTGCCTTTGTTGGGATCGCCTCCAGAG
>CAZAFY010000053.1:0-8461 GCA_964484445.1 uncultured Eubacteriales bacterium | reverse complement strand
GTATAATTATTCCAGCAACTGATTATAGAAAAAAGAGAGGTAAACAAATGAGAAAGAGACTATTGGTAGTATTACTTCTATTAGTAACAATCATTTTAATCGTAGGATGTAGTTCGGAAGATCCCTATAAGTATGAGGGAGAGGAATTTGTAACGATGGATGATAGGGAGTTAAAACTGGAGGATATTCCTGAAAATTCAGCAGAAGAAACGGTGTTAAATTATTTTCTATATGCAATCACTGGGGATTTTGAGAGTATGCTTGCTGATTTATCAGATAAAGAATCGCATAGAATTATAGTGAATAGCGAAAAAGTAGGTTTTAAAGAGGGTATTTATATCAAATCCTATGTAATTCACAACATTTCAACTTTGAAAGAAAAAGAGTATAACGAAGAAAAATTAGGTAATGGAGATCGAAACCCTTTTTATTCTGAAAAATGGAGAGAAATTGTAGAGGAATATAAGTTAGTAGAATATAAAATTGTCAACATTGAATTCACCATGAAACATTCAGAAAAATCAAATGCTCTAGTACCACAATATGGAGATGGAACCTATTCTAGAAACGTGATTGTTGGAAAAATCGATAAGGATACTACCTTCAAGATCTATGATTTTGGTGTGCTGGAAAGCAGATAGTCTAATTATAAATATAGGGGGAGTTCGTATGAAATTTGTTTCTTGGAATGTCAATGGCTTGAGAGCTTGTATGCAAAAGGGGTTTGCAGAGTTCTTCTATGCTACAAATGCCGATCTCATAGGACTTCAAGAAATCAAACTGCAAGAAGGTCAAATTGACTGGAACCCGGAAGGCTACGAGTGTTACTGGAATTATGCCCAGAAAAAAGGATATTCCGGTACTGCCGTTTTCAGTAAAAAGAAACCGCTGAGTGTCGAGTATGGCATTGGCATAGAGCCTTTTGATCAAGAAGGTCGCAGCATCACCCTTGAGTTTGAAGATTTTTATTTCATTACCGTCTATACCCCAAACTCCCAAGCTGGATTAGCCCGGCTAGAAGAACGGATGCGCTGGGAGGATCATTTTCGAGAATATGTTGCAGGATTATCAAAGAAAAAAGGAGTCATTCTCTGCGGTGATCTCAATGTGGCACACCACGAAATGGATTTAAAAAACCCCGCTTCGAATCGTAAAAATGCCGGCTTTACCGATGAAGAAAGATCGAAATTTACACAATTACTAGACTCGGGCTTCATAGATACCTTCCGACATTTCTACCCGGAACAAAGGGATGCCTACACATGGTGGTCCTATATGTTCAACGCTCGTGCGAACAATGCGGGGTGGCGGATCGACTATTTCTGCACCTCGAAAGAACTTGCTCCTCGATTACAGGATGCTCGTATCCATGCAGATGTGTTGGGTTCGGATCATTGTCCGGTGTCACTGCTCCTCCAATAAAAACGACCTCCTTGCATGAATATTGTAGGGAGGTTTAATTTGACAAAAAGCAATCGCAATGGTATATTATTGTCGGATTTCAAAAAGAGCCTAAAAGAGAAAGAGGGGAAATCATGAAACAATACGCAGACTTGTTTCGCAAAACGATCAATCCAACCGCCTTGTATTTCGGAGTTACTGAAATTGCCCAGTTCCACCGTATTCAAGCTTCTACCGGTTTCCGTGAAGCCGCACAATGGGTCAATACCAAGTTAAAACGTCAAGGTATCGAGAGCAGAATTCTCTCGTCACCGGCGAAAGCGGACCATTGGAATCTTACAGCCAAGAGCTTTCAGGAATGGACCTGTCGCGATGCATGGCTTTATCTTCCCGAAACCGGAGAATACTTAGCCGATTACCAAGCGGATCCAATATCAGTCATCCAACGCAGTCATGCGTGTGATTATCGCAACCAAGATTTAGATGTGGTTCTGATCGAAAAAGGGACGTCTCGTGAGGCTTATGCAAAGGTTGATTTAAAGGGAAAGCTGATTTTTGTTCAGGAACCCTTTGCTCCCTTTGTTGAATGGGCAATCCATGAACGAGGTGCTTTAGGCATTATTACAGATTGCATTTACGAATTGCCCGGAGTGAGAACACGTCAGGACTTATATGATATTCGCAATTACACTTCCTTTTGGTGGAAACACACACCCGATGAAGTTGCTACCTTTGGCTATGTTCTGACCCCGCGTCAAGGCGATGCATTAGCGGAGCGATGCCGCCTACAAGAAAAAGCGCATCAAAAGGACTCCTCACTGAACCCCTATGTGCAAGTTCGCTGTTATTGTGATGCTTCGCTTTACGACGGTTCTATAGAAGTAGTCGAGGCCATGATCAAAGGGGAGACCAGTGAAGAAATTTTACTGGTGGCTCATCTTTGTCATCCCCGAAGTTCGGCCAATGATAATGCCAGTGGCGTTGCCTGCGGCATGGAAGTCTTACGTGTGATCAAACGATTACAAGATTCCGGCGATCTTCCTTTGCTTAAACGAAGTATTAGAGTGCTTTTTGTGCCGGAGTTTTCCGGAACCTATGCCTGGCTGAATCATCGCCAAGGCCAATGGCACAAAAGCTTAGCTGGGTTGAATCTCGATATGGTAGGTGGGCGCCAATCAGCAGGATATGGGCCATTGACAATCAGTGATCTACCGGCGTCAACACCGTCCTTCATTATGAGTCTGGCTACCTTGGCCATGGATGAAGTCCGCAACATGCTACCTGCTCACTCAGGAGTCGACAGTGTTTCTGGGTTCAATAGTACAACGTCCGCTTTTGACCCAGGGAGTGATCACTACATATTCAGCGATCCTACGGTCAATATACCGACCTTGATGTTAGGACAATGGCCTGATGTAAATTATCATACCAGCGGAGATAGTATCGATGTTGTTGACCCTGCTGTACTGCATAAATCAGCCAGTTTTGCGGCGCTCTTCGTGACTACACTCGCAAATCTCAGCGAAAAAGACGCAGAAGAAGTTTTATTGCGCAATCAAAAGAGGTTGTTGGAAAAAATCCAGGATCATCGCCACACGTATCTGCGAGGAGAACAAAGTGCCGAGCTGCTCGCGGAGCGCATGAAAGCACTCGAAAGCAGTTTTCTGGCTGATAACGAGACCCTGCTTCGCTTTTTCCATGGAGATGCACGAAAAGAACTGAAACAAAGTATTAAAAAAGAGAACGCTGTCATCAAAGCATTAGTTGCCCAATTGCATAAAGCCTGGGATCTGAATGCCACTCCTGAAGAATCCATTGCCAAACTCTATGCCCAGATCCCCAAACGATTATATGTGACACCGATCAATAAACCCGATGACTATTGTGGGTTGAATCCTGAGAATAAACAGGCGTATCAACATTATGTTAAAACGGTGCGTGCCCATTTGGCCGGAGCACATCGGTTAGAAGCCCTCATTCAGTTCCATGTCAATGGAATCGATTCGGTTTGGGAAATCGCCAAAAAAGTTCGCATGCAAAGCGCTTCTTGTGAAGTAGAACATGTCTTGGCGTATCTTAAAATGCTTGAAGTCTTTGGCTTGATCGTTTTTGAGAAGTAAGCACGAATAAAATGGCCGGAAAGCTTGATCAAGCTTTCCGGCTGCATTTCTTAAAACTATTCAGTGGGTTCTTGCGTTTTGTAGAGTTTGATCAACGCCTGGGTGCCATCATTTTCAAGACCTTGTTGGGCCATTTCTTCATATAGAGCTAACACGGTATTCAGCATTTTCAGGTAGGTGTCGCGTTCGTCCATTTCTTGGTTGACGATACGCATGTCTTTAATGAAGTGCTTAATGAAAAATCCGGGGCCGAAATCCTCTTTTAGTACACGCGGAGCCATGTTTTGCAGTTGCCAACTTCCTGCAGCTCCGGCACCAATGGCAGCCAGCATCCGTTCGGGTTCCAACCCGACTCGCTTGGCGTAAACAATAGCTTCGGTCATAGCAGCTGTGGCACCGGCTACCGCGATTTGATTCGCAGCTTTGGTATGCTGACCATTACCGGCAGGTCCCATGTAAACGACATTAGTGCCCAGACAGGCAAAAAGGGGCTTGGCTTCTTCAAAGTCTTGAGCATCACCACCGACCATAATCGAGAGTGTTCCCTTTTTTGCACCGGAATCACCGCCGGAGACCGGAGCATCCATAACCCGGAGACCACGTTCTTTTCCAATCGTGTATAACTTTGCAGCCAAAGAGGGCAGAGAAGTGGTCATATCAATGATCAGAGCATTTTTCTTTGCCGAATCAAAGATGCCGCCTTCCGACAACATTACTTCTTCAACATCTTTGGGATAACCGACAATACTAAAAATATAATCAGCGTCCTTGACGGCTTCGGCAATGCCGGAACAGACGGTTCCGTTACAGAGAGTCGCCGCATGAATCGCCTTCTCTGGGCTGCGATTAAAGAGTGTGATCGTATGACCTTGTTTACTTAAGTTTGTGGCCATAGAGGTACCCATAACACCGGTTCCAATCCAAGCAATACGAGACATGGAATCCCTTCTTTCCTGATAGTTATAGATTACATTTGAGATGCATGATTAAAAACCCTTCATCAAAGCAAAATAACAATAGACCTTTTTAGAAAACAGAACGGAGTTGATTATTCTGGAGATTTGGGATTTGTATGACCAAAACCGAAACCTGACCGGAGAGACTGGAGTACGCGGGGAGCCACTTCCCAAGGGGAGATTTCATTTGGTTGTCCATGTTTGCGTTTTTAACAGCAAAGGTGAAATGCTGATTCAACAACGGCAACCTTTCAAAAAAGGATGGCCGAATTTGTGGGATGTCAGTGTGGGAGGCAGTGCTTGCCAAGGGGAAAGTAGTTTTCTTGCAGCTGAACGGGAGACCTTGGAAGAATTGGGGTTGGAACTGGATTTGAGCAGGCAACGGCCTTTCCTAACCATCTGCTTTGAAGGTGGCTTCGATGATATCTATTTGATCCAAAAAGACGTAGAAATCAGCAAGTTACACCTTCAGAAAGAAGAAGTTCAAGCCGTTCAATGGGCGACCCTAAATCAGGTAGAGAAAATGATTGCCGAGGGACTCTTTATACCCTACCACAATGGCCTTTTGCCCTTGCTATTTGCTATGTATCGCCAGCGCGGAGCGATTCGACTCTAACAAGAAAGCCATGCTTCTTTCATGAAGAAAGCACGGCTTTTTCTTTATACTTTGATGCGTATGTAGATGAGTTTGATATTGCGACCTTCTCCAGCGGGGACTGCACGAATCTCAAACAGCTTCAATGATTTAATAAAGGGGGTCAGTTTCTTATAACCAAAATTCCTGACATCGAAGTCCGGGAAACGTTTGGCCAACTGATTACCGACATCACCAATGAAGAGCCAGCCGTCTTCATCACTGCTCTCTTCGGCTAAGGCTAAGAGGGTTTTACGAATTGCATCGAGGTTGGTTTGTCCCTCTGCAAAATCTTCCTTGACGGTCGGTAAGGGGAAGGGTTTGACGGTTTCAGGGATTCCTGGAATATGGACTTTTACTGCTTTTTGTGGATCGGTATATAGTACATCGAGGTATTTGAATTGATTGCATGCCGCTATAAAGGGTTTTGGAGTCTTGCGTTCACCCATACCGACCACAGTCATGCCGGTCTCTCGTAAGCGTGAGGCGAGTTTTGTGAAGTCGCTATCGGACGAGACGATACAAAAGCCTTCCACATTGCCGGAGTAGAGAATATCCATGGCATCGATGATTAAAGCGGAATCGGTAGAATTCTTGCCTAAGGTATAGCCGTATTGTTGGATTGGTACAATAGAATTCTCCAATAAAACAGTTTTCCAAGAGTTGAGTTGGGTATTTGTCCAATCACCATAGATGCGTTTATAGGTAGCAATCCCTAAATTTGCCGCCTCGTCCATGATCGTTTTAATGTATTTATCCGAGATGTTTTCAGCGTCGATCAAAACGGCATAGCGTTTTTCTTGTTCTTGTCTCATTAAATCTCCTCCATTGGGGCTTGGTTCGTTTTTATCTTGAACTTACCTTTTATACTTTCCCTAATAGTAGAGGTTTTCCTCCTTTCTATGGAATTATGGATCCTTTTCGGGAGGGTTTCTTTACTTTGATTCGCTCCAGTGTTACAATGGAAATGAAAATTTTTGATAGGGAGGCTCGATTATGAATCAAAAGTACACAGATTACATGGTAGATGTCTTAGAACGCATGTTGGTTGTCAAAAGCCCCTCAGGATATTCGAAAGAGATCTCGGAGTTTCTGAACAAAGAATTGAAGAGCATGGGCTATTCTCCCAATAACTTGCGAAAAGGTGGCGTTACGGTCGACCTTGGTGGAACCGGATCCCCAGTGATGTTGTTTGGTCATGTCGATACCCTCGGAGGCGTGGTTGCCAGCATTAAAAGCAACGGAGCTCTAATGTTGAGCAACGTCGGAGGGTTGAACCCCAACAATACTGAAACTGAAACGGTCACCGTGATCACCCGTGACGGTCGCGAATATGAAGGAACGTTGCAAGTTGCAAATGCTTCGGGTCATGTGAATCCTAAAGTCAATGATCCGCGAAATTTCAAAGAAAACATTGAAGTACTGCTCGATGAATTTGTGACTTCAGCCAAAGAAACCGAAGCTTTGGGTATTCAAAACGGCGACTTCATTGCGGTTCACCCTCGCTTCATGGTTACCAGCAAAGGCTACATTAAGAGCCGCTTCTTAGATGATAAGGCTTCATCCGCTGTTTTATTGACCTTAGCAAAGTATTTTGCGGAAGAAAAAGTAACTCCTCGACGTAACGTATGGTTGAGTTTTACCATGTTTGAAGAAATCGGTCATGGTGGAGCCACCGGTATACCGGATTTTATCGAAGATATTATTGCGGTTGATATGGGCTGTGTCGGTCAGGGGTTGAAGTGCACAGAGCGCATGGTTTCAATCTGCCCCAAAGACTCCGGTGGGGTGTATCATTACGAGTTGACCAACGAACTGATTGCTGCCGCTCAAAAAGCGGGTGCAGAATATGCATTGGATGTCTACCCCCAATATGGGTCCGACGTAGAAGTATCCTTGCGTGCCGGGTTTGACGTTCGGCATGGTCTAATCGGTCCCGGTGTGTATGCCTCTCACGGCTACGAAAGAACTCATAAAGAGGGATTAATCAACACCTTCAAACTTCTCTTTGCGTATTTAGTGGATTAAAACTACATATTAAAAGGGCACGGATATTGATCCGTGCCCTTTTTGCCAACTTATTTCAGACCTAATGCTGCATTAAGGTTCTTAACTAACGCATCTACGTCAATTCCATGCGCCATGCAACCTTGTTCTAACGTCTCAAACTGAGCCGCTGCACATCCGAGTCATCCCATGCCTGATTGCATCAGAACCATAGCGGCAGCAGGATATTTCTGCACTAAATCGGTGATGCCAATTGTTTTTGTAATCATTGTATTCGCTCCTTTATTTTTTGAAGTCACCATAAGTTGGTAATCATTCTGTGTCCTGATTATATCACACTTTCCTATAAAGTAAAAGAGATTTGAATCACAAAATATGAAACAGCAAAAGCTTTTCTTGTCAAACTCCAAAATTGAGAGTAAAATAAAAACATTATGGTTAACTCAAGCGGAGGGAGGGTTGTCTATGTTGGAGATTATTTCTTCAGAGCTGATTCTACGCGATCTCAATGAAAAAGATGTCGCTGATTATCTGCATTGGTACACTCTTGACAAGGAGTGGATGGAATGGGACGCTCCCTGGGAAAGCTCCGACGATATTGATCCGGAAGCTGTGGCGCAGTTTTACTACAAACGGGCCATTACACCTCCTTCTGAGCTACGACATCGTTTTCAAATCGAAAATCGGCAAGGGGTCCATTTAGGGTGGGTAACTTCATATCGGTTAGCAGATGATAACCCTGCCATTGGTATCGATATACCGTCACGGCAACAGCGTCGCATGGGCTATGGAACGCTTGCCTATACGCTTTTTCTACGATATTTTCTTTTCCATGGACATCAAGAAATTTTCACGCAAACCTGGTCCGGGAATACTGCAATGATGGCACTCGCCGAGCGGGTGGGCTTTGTGGAGGTAGAACGGATTCAGAGTCAACGTTTGGTGCGCGGCGAGGCCTATGATGGCATTACCTATAAACTGGCGGCGGAGAAGTTTTTTCAAAGCCAAGGGAAGGATCCCTTGTGGGTCTTGAGTGATGAATGGGATGTAGAAGCGGTCTGGGTCAAAGACCTCTGGCAAAACACAAACCTTGCTGTTTTGTATCCGGACCTTACTTGGGGAATTTGTCAACAAGCGCGTCAACAAGGAATTGAAGAGAGGCTTTTCAAAATTGCTCAAAAAAGAATGCCGGAGCTTTCTTGGCATGATTTCTGCAAGCTTGATTCTGTTAGAATTGAATAAGGACCGTGCTTTTTGAAGCGCGGTTTTATTTTTTAAAAAAATCAAGTACATAATAAAATTTAAAGAAGGTATAATTAAAAGGCACGTTGAATATACATTCC
>CAZAFY010000052.1:0-8534 GCA_964484445.1 uncultured Eubacteriales bacterium | reverse complement strand
CCCGAAATCAGTAAATATCTATACGAAAACGATAGAAAACCCCGTCCTTCAAAGCAGTAGCAATTACCACAAATCTCGATAAAATTATATATAATTCAAATTGAATAGTCAATATAACACAATACTATAACGTTCTATTAATTTCATATTTTATGTCTGCGAAATCTTGACGAATTCAAGCGTTTACAAAGATTTATTGCCGTTTTATTGTCTTTTTTTGCAGCCGCGAGATAATTTTTTACTAGATTGTGACATATCGCATTAGCGAATTTTGATCAATTACGCAAAAAAACATTTTATTCCGAATAACGACACATGCAGATTATAAAAACATATAATGATTTTGTTAATGCGCGAAACTCTTTACTCGCAGTTTAACAGTATTCATTTCTTTCTCCGTATTCCGAGAACCAATACTCATGTATCCTCCAAGTTTCCTATTTGAAAACACTATATTTTTTACTATATCTTTAGAGAGGCGAAGGATTTTCGCCTCTCTTTCTTGAAATATTATAAAGTTATGCTTCGTATCATCGAAGCCATGTTAGTCAAAGGAGGTTGTTTTGTGAAAGCCATTGTAAATGGAACCCTTTACACTGTGGCCCAAGGTATCATTGAAAACGGAACCATCTTGATTCAAGACGGGAAAATCGTTGCCCTTGGAGCCAATCTACCGATTCCCGAAGAAGCGGAAATTATTTTTGCCGAGGGGGCACATATCTACCCCGGCCTGATCGATGCCGACTGCAAAGTGGGTATCTTCGAAGAAGGTCAAGGCCCGATCGGTGACGACACCAATGAAGCCGGCTCGATTGGTAGCGAATTGCGCGCTTTCGACGCCACTTGGTGGGAAGATGTTGCCTTTGAAGATTGCCGCCGCGCCGGTATCACTGCTTTATCGATTGGCCCCGGTAGTAATAATGTCATCAACGGCCAAAGCTTTGTCACCAAAACCGCACCCGGGGTGTTAGATCATCAGGTGATTCGTGCTTATGCTGGTTTGAAAATCAACATTTGCGGCACCCGCGGCAACCAAGGTGATCGCACCATCGATATCGCCCTTCTGCAAGGTCAACTGCAAAAAGCCAAAGAACTGATGGCAAAGAATGCAAAGTTGATCGAAAAAGGCGAAACACCAGAAGAAAATCCGAAACAGGATCCACTGGTTGCTCTCTTAAAAGGCGAAAACTTTGCCCGAATCACGGTTTATGCAAACCACGACATTCTCAACGCCTTTGAATTGGCCAAAACCTGGGGCTTCCCCTTGGTTCTGGAACGCTGTTATGAAGGCCATCTGGTCGTCGACGATATCGTCGCGTCCGGCTGTAAAGTCATTGCCGGTCCCACTTTTGTCAACCGCTATGGTGCAGCCAAGAATTTATCGTTAAAAATGCCCAGTGTTTTGGCAAAAGCCGGTGTAGCGGTGGCGCTTTGCAGCGATCATCCCACTTTGCCCAGTGAAAACTTAAGCACTCAGGCAGCCTTAGCTTGCCGCGACGGCTTACCGGAAGAATTGGCATTGCGTGCCATTACTTTGACCGCCGCCGAGATTTTAGGAGTTGCCGACCGTATTGGCTCTCTTGAAGTAGGAAAAGATGCCGATCTCGCGATTTTCAGCGAACCGATCTTTAAAACCGCCAGTCAATGTTTGGCCACCATGGTCAACGGTACGCTGATCTGGCAAGCCGAAGAGGAGGGTGAATGCCAATGTTAGCCATTATCAACGGAACACTGGTCACCGTTTCCGGCCCCATTATTCCCAATGGAACTGTGATCGTAGACCAGGGCAAAATCGTGGCTGTGGGTAAAAACCTGCCCATTCCGGCCAAAGCTGAAGTCGTCGACGCAACCGATAAATTTGTCATGCCCGGCATTGTGGAAGCTCACTGCCATTTGGGCGTCATGGATTTTGGGGTCGGCGAAGAAGACAATCATATGGATGCCGATGGAGCCCCCGCCGGCGCCGGTAGTTTTGGTCCCGCCGTTACCCCAGAACTGATGAGTTATTATGCGTTTAATCCTCGTCATATTCAATTGAAACAAGCCTTAGCCGCCGGAGTCACCACGATATTAACTCGACCCGGTTCCGGTAAAATCATCTCCGGTATGGGAATCATCACCAAAACCTATGGCAAAAGCCGCAAAGACATGGTCATGATGAATCCAGCCGAAGTTAAAATGGCGTTAGGCGAAAACCCGAAGCGCAACTTTGGCTCTAAAAAACAGTCTCCTTCCACCCGTATGGGCAGTGGTGCCATTTTGCGAGACGCTTTCCTAAAGGCAAAATCCTATATGGCCAAACGCGAAAAAGATCCGGAAACACCGATCAATTATCAAATGGAACCTTTGGTTAAGGTTTTGAAGGGTGAATTGAAAGCCCGAATCCATGCGCACCGAGCCGATGATATTATGATGGCTTTGCGTGCTGCCGATGAGTTTGGCTTCCAAATGTCAATCGAACACGCTTCTGAAGCTCACATCATTGCCGAAGAAGTCCGCAAGCGCAATATCCCTTGCGTTTTAGGTCCCTCGATGACTCGTACTAAAGTAGAAACCACCCGTAAAGATTTTGCAGCAGCTGGGATCTTAGAAAAAGCGGGCATCAAAGTCTGTATCACTACCGATGCAGGAGTCGTTCCCCAAGAATACCTACGCACCTGCGTTGCCCTGAGTCACCGTGCCGGTATGAGTGAAGATGGAGCGATTCGCGCCATGACCTTAACTTCTGCCGAAATCATCGGTGTAGAAAACCGAGTCGGTTCCCTGGATGTTGGTAAAGATGCCGATGTGCTGATTTTAGACGGCCACCCCCTGGAATTGCTCTCTCAAGTAGAAAAAGTTTATGTCAGCGGAGTTTTGGCCTTTGACATTGAACGCGACAAAGAACCCTGGGAAAAGGAGGGCGTATAAAATGTTGTTGATCAAAAATGCTCGCCTCTTCACCATGACACAAGGGATTTTGGAAAAAGCTTCCCTGCTTATTGAAGATGGCAAAATCACCGCGATCGGCGAGAAGATCAAAACCCCCAAAGGCTGCACCGTATTGGATGCAGAGGGGAAAACCGTAACACCCGGCTTGATTGAAGCCTGCGGTCGCCCCGGCTTACACGAAGAAACCGTTGGAGCGATTGGCGCCGACGAAGATGAAACCACCGAAAAAATCGGAGCCTACTTAAAAGCACTCGACGGCATTTTACCGAACGATGTATCGTTCCAAGATGCTTTAGAAGGTGGAGTCACCACGGTCAACGTTTGCCCAGGCACTTCGGCAATTATCGCCGGTCAAAGTGCGGTCATCCATACGGCTGGCAGCAACATCATCGACCGCATGGTTCTTAAAGAACCCTTTGGTTTATTTGTAAACTTAGTTGGTGGTGGTAATCCTCGCCAAGGCTTCCGTGACCGTAGCGATATGGTGGCTAAACTCGTCAATGAATTGCAAAAAGCCAAAGATTTCATTGCTAAACGCGAAAAAGCCCTCAAAGAAGGCAAAGACGCTCCGGAAGCGGGCTATCGCTTAGCCCCCATGGTCGATGTGATCGAAGGCAAATTGCCGCTGATTATGCAAGTGGTTTACCTACACGACATTCAAAATGCCTTAGAGTTAGCCGAAGAATGGGGCTTCCGCCTGATTCTGCAACGGGTCAGTGAAGGCTACTTCTGTGTGGAAAACTTGGTCAAAGCCAAAGTTCCCCTCATGGTAGGACCGATTTTAATGAACCGTCGCGGTTTATTCCAAACAACCTCGCATAAAACTCCCGGTGTGTTATCGAAAGCTGGCTTACAGTTTGCGTTATCGACCGAACACCCCAATACCGGAATCGACCACTTAGTGACCACGGCTGCCATTGCCAACCGTGAAGGCATGTCAGAAGAAGAAGCGCTGAAGGCGATCACGTTATATCCGGCTCAAATTCTGGGTTTGGACGATCAGATCGGCAGCTTAGAAGTGGGCAAACGTGCGGATTTAGTCCTCTGGTCCGGACATCCCTTTGAAACTTTGACCAAGGTTGAAACCGTGTTGATTGACGGTGTCAGCGTATATGAAAGGAGGAGCTAACATGAAACGATTTGCAATCACTGCGGAAACCATCTATACCGTAGACAAAGCAGGTGTGTTGAAAAACGGGATCATCCTGATTGAAAACGACAGAATAACGGCAGTGGCTCCTCAAATGACCTTGCCTTCCGATGTTGAACTGATCGATTTCGGTCGCGTCAGCCTTATGCCCGGCATGGTTGAAGCCCACAGTCACTTAATCGCTCACGACTGGAATTATGACGAAGATGCCTACGAGAGCAACGGTTCCGGCGGAAGCTTAGGCAAAGCCTGTTCTCCCGATGTCGACTATTATTACCACTTTGACCCACGTCATCGTCATTTGAACGATGCTTTAGCCGGCGGTGTCACAAGCGCCAATATTCTGCCAGGCAGCGGTAAAATCATTACCGGCACCGGTTTTGCAGCCAAAATGGTTGGCAAGACCCGTGAAGAATTAGTGATCAAGCGCAATACCGGCGTAAAAATCGCTTTGGGCGAAAACCCTAAACGCGCTGTTGGCTCGACCGGAGCGATTCCCACCACTCGTATGGGTTCGGCCGCTGTTTTGAGAGATGCACTTTACAAAGCCCAAGAGTACATGAAAAATAAGAGCAAAGCCGAAGCTGAAGGCAAAGACTTCACCCTTAATCTACAATTAGAGCCTTTGCTCCCCTTACTGCGCAGAGAAATCCCGGGTCGCATCCACGCACATCGTGCCGATGATATGATCACGGCCATGCGTATTGCCGATGAATTCAACATCATCATCACCTTGGAGCATACGACCAGTGGTCATCTGGTTGCTCAAGAGATTGCCAAACGTGGCATTCGCTGCACTTTAGGCCCGACCATGGGCTCGCGAAGCAAGCAAGAAGTTCATGCGAAAGGCTTTTTGACTGCCCTCGCATTAGAAGAAGCCGGTGTTTGCTTCTCTCTCACCACCGATGCCTCGGTGCTTGCCATTGAGTTGATTCGCCTCGCTGGATCTTTGGCACACAGAGAAGGTTTATCGGAAGAAGCAACCTTACGCGCCTTGACCATCAACGGTGCAATCGTGACCGGTATTGAAGACCGCGTTGGTTCTTTGGCAGTAGGAAAAGATGCCGATTTTGCAATCTACGACGGACATCCGCTTTCGTTACGCAGCAATGTGCTGCAAACGTGGGTCAATGGCGAAAAAGCCTGGGACCGCGCAACTTGGCTTGAACCTTGGCAAAAAGGATTCTAGGTTATGCAGCCCAGCAAAAGTAATCGTCAAGAAGCTCGTCGCACGATGATGCTTCAAGATCCGATTCATAAACTCATTCCCAAAATGGCGGTTCCTACGATAATCAGCATGCTGATTATGTCCTTTTACAATATGGCAGATACCTATTTTGTCAGTTCATTGGGCATTGAAGCAACCGGTGCTGTGGGTGTTAACGCTTCTCTTCAAAGTTTTATCCAAATGGCCGGGTCTTTCCTTGCCATTGGTGCTAACAGTTATATTGCTCGGCTTTTAGGGGCAAAACGCGATGAACAAGCCACGCGTGTTTTGTCTACAGCCTTCTTTACCGCCATTTTGACCGGATCCCTGATGATGGTCTTTGGATTGATCTTTATGGATCCCTTGGTAGCTTTGCTCGGTGCGAAAGACCCCTTAGTCATTCGTTACGCCAAAGACTATGCCGGTTTTATGCTCTACGCCGCACCATTTATGACCTCTGCCTTTGTCATGAACCAATGCTTGCGTGCCGAAGGTAGCGCCACTTTTTCTATGTGGGGTATGGTTTCCGGTGCTATTTTGAACTTAGCTTTGGACCCCTTGTTTATTTTCGTATTTGGTTGGGGTGTCGCCGGTGCCGCTTTTGCAACAGCGATTTCAAAAGTCGTCAGTTTTCTGATTTTACTTTCCCCCTATTTGCGAAAACACACCCTGTTGCATATCAGTTGGAAAAAGTTTGGCTTTACCAAAGACATTGCCATGGAAATTTCCAAAATGGGTGCCCCCACCTTCTTGCGATCTGGCTTAATGACCTTGGCTCAGATCATTACCAACAATCTAGCCAGCGGTTTTTCAGCAGCAGCGTTGGCAGCCATTTCTGTGGTCAACCGAATCATGATGTTCATTACCTCTGCCATTTTAGGCTTTGGCCAAGGATATCAACCGGTTGCCGGTTTCAACTGGGGCGCTAAACGCTATGATCGTGTGTTGCAAGCGTTCCGCTTTGCTTCCATTGCCGGTGTTACCGGGGTTTCGATTTTAGCACTCTTTGCCGGAATCTTTGCTCCGCAAATCATGGGCGTCTTTACGACAAACCCGGAAACGATTCGGATCGGTGCCTTTTCTTTGAGATTGCAATGTATTGTGATGCCAATCCATGCTTGGGTCATTGTCGTTAATATGACCTATGCCGGTTTAGGAAAAGCATTAGGTGCCGCCTTATTGGGGTTATCGCGACAAGGGATTTTCTTTATACCTTCCGTCGCCATTCTCTCCATGACCTACGGTGTAATGGGGCTAGCTGCAGCACAAGCCACAGCAGATCTCTTATCGCTGATTTTAGGTCTTCCCTTAGCAATTATCGTCTTACGGCAAGTGCGAGAGCTGGCAAAAGAAGCGAAACAACTATAAAAAAATCCCTTTAGGGTGAAAACCCTAAAGGGATTTTTCTATAGTTTATCTAGATTGCTTCTTTGAGCAGTGCTTCAACGCGATTTAAACCTTCGGTAATATTCTTCATGCTGGTAGCATAAGAGAAACGCATAAAGCCTTCGGCTTCAAATGCAATACCCGGCACAATGGCAACTTTCGCTTCATCTAAGATAACATCGCAAAGATCGGCTGAATTGTTAATCTTTTTACCGCGAATGGTCTTACCGAAGAAGCCCGTAATGTTGGGGAATACATAGAAGGCACCACCCGGTGTTCTGCAAGACATACCGGGAATCGCATTCACACGCTCTACCATATAGTTGCGGCGTTTTTCGAATTCCACGCGCATAGCTTCAATGGATTCTTGAGGTCCGTTTAAGGCCATGACTGCTGCTTTTTGAGAAATATTACCGGCGTTGGAGGTCATATGGCTTTGAATATCGCCCATGACTTTTGCCAGCGAAGTGGAAGAAGCGGTGTAACCCACACGCCATCCGGTCATGGCATAGCTCTTGGAAACGCCATTGATGACAATGGTTCGATCTTTGATCTCTTGACCAAATGCAGTGATCGAAACATAGGTTTGTCCATCGTAGAGCAATTGCGCATAGATTTCGTCGGCAATGACATAGATATCATGCTTCACACACAGCTCGGCAATGGCTTTTAGGTTTTCAGCGGTATAAACACCACCGGTGGGGTTCGACGGAGAGTTGAGCATAAGCGCTTTGGTCTTGGGGGTAATCACGGCCTCAAATTCGCTGGCCATCATTACGAAGTCGTTTTCCTCTTTAGTTTCACAGAAAACCGGTACGCCACCGACCAATTTGATTTGCTCCGTATAACTAACCCAGCAAGGGGTTGGCAAAACCACTTCGTCGCCTTCATCTAACAAAGCGGTGAAGACATTGAATAAGGAATGCTTTGCACCATTGGACACAACGATTTGATTGGGTTCATACTCTTGCCCAAAATTAGCTTTCAAACGAGCACAGACCGCCTTCTTGAGATCCGGTAATCCGGCAGCAGGTGAATAACGGGTAAAGTGTTGTTGAATGGCTTCAATACCGGCTTGACCGATGTGTTCCGGTGTATTGAAATCCGGTTCCCCTACGGCGAAGCTGATAACGTCAATACCTTGTGCCTGCATGCCTTTCGCTTTTGCATCGAGCGCTAAGGTTGGTGAAGGACTGATTTTTTGAGCGCGTTGGGAAATAGGCTTCATGACATTTCCTCCATTTCATGAGTGTGGATTCTTTTACCCACACTATTCTAATACTAATCATTCTCTATTTCTCGAGAAATCCCTTTCATGCTACAGAAAACAACGAAAGTCCTTTGAATGGAGGGTTTTCACGTGTTATCAACCGTTTTGAAGCAGAAAATTACGCTATTTTTCACGCACAATCGGAAGTTTTTGCCATAAATCATCGGTACAGCAGTCGGCTAGGTAGACTTCCTCATAGGATTCTGCGGTCAAAAATGGGTTGTGCTCGGTCATCAAGTGAAGCTGTTCCATGCGATCTTCGTATTGCTCCCGGCTCAAACTCTCGTTGCGCAATCGTTCTTTCAGCTCATCTGCCTGCGCACGGTAGGACCAGGATTTGGGCCCAATGCCTTCTTCCAAAAGTTTAATGCGAAGCGCCCCTTCACCCATATATGAAACAGCGGCTCGCAGTTTTTCCAAGCTGTCTCCCATGGGAGTACATAAATAAAGCCGGCAAATCAGGGATCTTTGTTCATAGACAGAACAAAGATTATTTTGCAAAAATGGGCAGGGTCTCTTTTTGAACTGCGGAAACGCAGAATCTGCCGAAACATCCAGCCATCGCTCTGCAAATTCCTTGAACGTCAAGT
>CAZAFY010000051.1:0-8687 GCA_964484445.1 uncultured Eubacteriales bacterium | reverse complement strand
GATTCGTCCCGGTCTTTGGATGCAGAAATTGACAACCAGAGAACCCGACGATTTACAATTAGAGGTGGCGATCAGAGCGTTAGAAGCGGTCTTGCCACCGGAGGAGGTTGAAAAACATGTATGATAAATTACAGTCCTTAGCCGATCGTTATCACGAGCTGAGTCAGCTAATGGCTGATCCCGATATCTTCAATCATCAGAAAGAATATCAAGCTTATGCGAAGGAATTATCCTCTTTGCGTGATACGGTTACGGCGTACGAAGAATACCAAAAGGTGAGTCAGGAAATCGAAGACAGCTTAGAAACTCTAAATTCCGACGACGCTAATGATGCTGAGTTTGCCGATTTACTGAAAGAAGAAGTGGCTACGTTGCGAGCTCGCAAGGAAGAGCTTTCAGAAACATTGAAGATTCTTTTATTACCCAAAGATCCCAATGATGATAAAAACGTCATTGTTGAAATCCGAGGAGGAGCCGGTGGCGGCGAGGCAGCACTATTTGCCAGCGATTTGTATCGTATGTATACCCTTTATGCCGAGCGTAAGGGTTGGAAGATCGAACTGATGGATCTCAATGAAACGGATTTAGGTGGTCTTAAAGAAGTTATATTTGCAATTCAAGGTCAAGGGGCTTACAGCCGTTTGAAGTTTGAAAGTGGAGTTCACAGAGTTCAGCGAGTTCCTGAAACCGAAGCCTCTGGGCGTATCCACACCTCAACAGCTACTGTTGCTGTATTACCGGAGGCGGAAGAGGTCGAAATCGAAATCAACCCGGGTGACATTAAGACCGATATTTTTTGTTCCGGAGGAGCAGGCGGTCAAAACGTTAACAAAGTTGAGACAGCAGTTCGTTTAACGCATTTACCTACAGGTGTAGTAGTGATTTGTCAAGACGAACGTTCACAGCTGAAAAACAAAGATAAAGCGATGCGCGTTTTACGGGCTCGTTTACTTGAAATGGAACAGCGAAAACAGGCTGCCCTAACCGGAGCCGACCGCAAGAGCCAAGTGGGGACCGGAGATCGATCTGAGCGAATTCGTACTTACAATTTTCCACAAGGACGTATTACCGATCATCGTATCAATGTGACCGTATATCAGTTAGATGCATTCCTTAATGGGGATATCGAAGCCATGATCGATGCGCTTATTGTTGCGGATCGGGCTGCCAAACTCAATGGAGAGGGACAATGATTTCAAATCCTAACGGTACTTTGCGCCAACTACGTCAACAAGGTGCCGACTATTTAAAAGAGCGTAGCTTTGAGCAAACCGCTTTACGCGATGCCGAATTATTGCTGCGAAAGGCGCTGGAGCTCTCCAGAGCCTCTTTTTTTACCCATTTGGATGATAATTGGGAAATACATGAGGATTCATTAGCATACTATGAATCCTTGTTGATGCAACGAGCGCAACATCAGCCCCTGCAATATCTGTTGGGCGAACAAGAGTTCTATGGTTTGCGCTTTTTAGTGCGTCCGGGAGTGTTGATCCCTAGACCGGAGACAGAAGCCTTAGTAGAAGCTGTATATACCCTTCTAAAGTCTCTTGGCTTGGAAGGAGAGGGGCTTACCATAGCTGAAGTAGGCGTTGGATCTGGAGCGATTTGTGTCAGCTTAGCCACCTTGCTTCCCAAATTGAAGATTCATGGTAGCGATATAGCAGAAGCCCCTTTAATGCAAACACAAGAAAATGCCATATTGCATCAGGTGCAGCAAAGGATCACCCTTTATCGAGGAGATCTTTTAGCCCCCTTGCCCTTGGAGCACTACGATGCGATCATCAGCAACCCGCCGTATATTCCGGAAAAGGATATTTCGAAGCTTGCCAGAGACGTGCAAGCAGAGCCTCACGTAGCATTAGACGGAGGCGAAGACGGGTTGGACTATTATCGCCGACTTTTAGAGGAGGGACGGAACCGCCTCACTGAGAATGGCTTTCTGGCAGTAGAAGTAGGAGATGGTCAGGCAGAAGATGTTTTGTTGCTTGCAAAGCAATTGAAATGGCAGCTACTGAAGAGTGTGAAGGATTTACTTGGTATTACTAGGGTGTTGATCTGGTCACTACCCCAAAAGCAGGATAAAGTTGTAGAAAAAACGAAATAGAAATGAATAGGCTTGAGAGAAAGTAGGAATAACAATGGGTACTGTTGCCTTTTATCGCGGCAGAATAATGACCGCGGATCAGGTAGTTTCCGGTTCTGCTTTATTGGTGAAAGAGGGAAGAATTTCCGGCTTTGTTTCCGAGAATGAAATTCCGGCAGAATATGATAAAGTGCATTTGGCCGACAGTTGGTTACTGCCCGGCTTTATTGATGTGCATGTTCACGGGGGCGGCGGGGCCGATGTCATGGACGGCACGGTAGAAGCGGTCCGACGGCTGGCTAATTTTCATTTGCAGCATGGTACAACGGCAATATATCCTACGACCGTCACTCATAATCGCGGAGTTTTGAACAAGGCTATTGAAGCGGTAGAACTAGCGATGTTGGAACCGGATCTTAAAAAGAGAGTGTTAGGTGTTCATTTGGAAGGCCCCTATCTTTCAGAGAGCCGCCGGGGAGCACAAACGGCAGATTTTATAAGAATTCCTCATCCGGAAGAGTATGAGGCCTATTTCAGTTCGTCCGCCGTTAAACTTATGACCTTAGCTCCCGAAATTCAAGGTGCTGAAGAGATGGTTCGCTATGGGATCACCAAAGGGATCCGCTTCGCTGCCGGACATTCTGCAGCCGAATATGATGTGGGCATTCAATCCATTCAATGGGGAATCAGTCAAGTGAGTCATTTATATAATGCAATGACCGGCTTAGATCGCAGAGCTCCGGGGTTATCGGCCGCGGCTTTGGTCAGTAAAGAATTACGTTCACAACTGATTTGTGACGGAGTTCATGTGCATCCGGCCATGATCAAATTAGCGATGAAAGCCAAAGGCGCAGAAGGTGTCTTACTGATCACCGATGCCCTTAAGGGAACTGGTAGCGAAGAGGATTTCTTCTACATGGGCGAACAACGCGTTACTGCTAAAGACCAAGCATTTTATTTGGAAGATGGTACCTTAGCCGGTAGTCGATTGACCATGGATCAGGCTGTACGGAATGCCGTTAAATTAGGCGGCGTAGCCTTGCAAGCTGCTGTGAAGATGGCGTCCTTGACTCCTGCGCAAGCAATGGGGATCGATCACTTTAAAGGAAGCATCACTCCGGGTCGGGATGCTGACTTCGTAGTACTGGATGATCGCTTAGAACTGAAACAAGTCTGGTGTATGGGGCGAAAGTGCTGGTAACAGCGGTTTATAGGTAAAGGAAAGTGGATGAGAATCATGAAAACCAAAATGATTGACTGTGCTCTTGGTTGGTCAGACAACGATCTTCAAGAGGCCGCAAACTTGTTGCAACAAGGGCAGTTGGTCGCTTTCCCCACAGAAACAGTCTATGGACTGGGAGGTTCAGCTCTGAATTCGCAGGCGATTCAAGCAATTTATCGTGCAAAAGGGCGGCCGTCGGACAACCCCCTCATTGTGCATGTATCTTCCGTTGAAATGGTAGCTCGGGTTGCGCGTTCTGTACCTGAGATCGCCGGGGAATTGATGCGCAGATTTTGGCCAGGACCATTAACCTTGGTTCTGCCGAAAGCTGCTCAGATCCCTTCGGAGATTACAGGGGGGTTAGATACTGTTGCGATCCGCATGCCAGATCATCCGGTTGCACTGGCTCTGCTTGAGGCTTCCGGTTTACCAATTGCCGCTCCCAGTGCCAATCTTTCGGGTCGTCCCAGTCCAACCACAGCCGAACATGTTTTCCGAGATCTTGAAGGAAGTATTCCATTGATCCTAAATGGTGGGCCATGCCGTGAGGGCGTTGAGTCGACCGTGCTGGATCTGAGTCGAGAGCCAGCGGTGATTTTACGTCCCGGGGCGGTGACTTACGAGATGTTGCTGCCTTTTATACCAAATCTATTGGAAGCAACCGGAACCGTTATTTCGCAAACAGAAGCGCCCATGGCACCGGGGATGAAGTATGCTCATTACGCACCCAAAGCACCGATTACACTTTATTCCGGTTCCGAAGAAGCGGTTTGCCGTAAAATGTGCCAAGATGCTCATACAGCGAGAGCTAACGGGGAGAAAATCGGGGTCATTATTACGCAATATCCATGTAAGTTAGAAGCGGATTTGCTTTTTGATTTCTATCATCCGGATACAAACATCATGTTACATCAAACCGCTCAACAGCTGTTTCAAAGTTTCCGCTCTTGCGATGATGACGGAGTTCATCGAATTCTGTTACAAGGTGTGAGTGAGAAGGATTTAGGACGTGCTGTGATGAACAGAATGGTGAAAGCGGCAAAGGAGTGGATTCGTCTTGACAGACTTGACTCATAAAAAACCCAAACATGAACCAAAACCGATCAAGGTTTTATTTGTTTGTACAGGAAATACATGCAGAAGCCCCATGGCACAAGTGATTGCCCAAGATCTTCATAATAATACCGGTCATCTGCCAAAAATTATCTATTCATCCGCCGGGTTATCGGCTGTGGATGGAGATGATGCCAGTAGCCATGCAAAAGAAACCGTGGCAGGAATGGGATTGTCTTTAGAAAACCATAAAGCACGTTTGCTGCAAGAAGAATGGTTACAAAATTCCGATTTGGTTTTTACCATGACCAATCAACACCGGAGTCAATTGCTCAGTCAATATCCGGGATATGCTGCAAAAACCTTTGTACTCAACCGTTACATTGGGGTGGAACCGATTGATATACCCGATCCCTATGGCCAATCCTTGGAAACATATCATCATACAGCACAAGTTTTAAAAGACAGTGTAACCGGATTGATGAATAAGTTAGCCCTATTGCTTCACGATGAATAGGAGGCGTTCCCTTTGAAAATTGCGTTAGCTGCCGATCATGGTGGATTTGCGTTGAAAGAAGAAGTTAAACAACATTTACTTAATAAAGGCATCTCCGTAGAGGATTTCGGATGCTACAGCACAGAGTCCGTGGATTACCCTGACTATGCGATTCCTGCAGCCAAGGCGATCACAGCGGGACAAGCTAATTTGGGGATTTTCATCTGTGGTACCGGCATTGGTATGAGTATCGCTGCCAATAAGCAACCCGGTATCAGGGCTGCCTTAGTGCACGATATTTTTACTGCCAAAGCCACTCGTGAGCATAATGACAGTAACGTATTGTGCATGGGTGGGCGCATCATAGGACCAAGTTTGGCTCTGACCATTGTCGATACCTGGCTTGAAGCCGAATTCAGCGGCGGAAGACATCTGCGGCGCATCAATAAGTTGGAAGCCCCGACCAATGCCCCTGAACATGTAGAATATGCCTTGTCTGAGTTGACACAACAAGCCGATGACCTCGTGACCGAAGCGGTTGTGAAAGGTCGCGTTGCTCCAGGGAGCTTGTTTGTAGTCGGTTGCAGTACCAGCGAAATTCGCGGTAAGCGGATCGGTTCCGATTCTAATGCCGATACCGCCGCCGCAGTCTATGAAGGTTTAACGCGAGCCGCAAAACGTTTAGAACTAAATCTTGCCTTCCAATGCTGTGAGCATTTAAATCGTTCCGTGGTGCTTCAGAAGAGTATAATGGAACATTACCGGTTGCAAGAGGTTTCTGTAGTACCGGTTGCTCATGCCGGGGGAGCTATGGCCACCCATGCTTTTCGAACTATGCCAGAGGCCGTTGTTGTCAGTAGCGTAGAACATATGGCTCATGCTGGCATCGATATAGGCAATACCTTCATCGGTATGCATCTGCGTCCGGTCGCTGTTCCTTTGCGCCTTAGTCATAAAACCATTGGTGACGCTACTGTTCAAGCTGCATTTACTCGACCCCCATTGGTAGGGGGCAAACGGGCTGTTTACAGTCTGGAACAAGAACAGGAAGCCAATCGAGAATAACCCTTTGCTTTGTGTGCTGTCTTCTGAATTCAGAAGAATGCCAATAGAAACTTGTTAAATATGAGGAGGAGAACCCAATGAAAATCAATGAATTTCCAGAATTGCGTGCCTTTGATCCTGAAATCGTAGAAGCGATGGATCTTGAATTAGGACGTCAAAAAAGCCATATCGAGCTGATTGCTTCCGAAAATTTCGTCAGCAAAGCCGTTATGCAAGCAGCCGGCTCCATCATGACCAACAAATATGCCGAAGGTTACCCCGCTAAGCGTTATTATGGTGGTTGTGAATTTGTAGATATTGCCGAAGATTTGGCTCGTGACCGTGCGAAAGCATTATTTGGTGCAGATCACGCCAATGTTCAACCTCACTCCGGTTCTCAAGCCAATACTGGCGTCTATATGGCAGTATTAAACCCCGGCGATACCGTATTGGGTATGGATTTATCGCATGGTGGCCATTTGACTCATGGCTCCCCGGTCAATATTTCCGGTATCCTGTACAACTTTGTCGCCTATGGTGTTGAGAAAGAGACCGGAAAAATCAATTATGACGAAGTATTACGCATTGCCAAAGAATGCAAACCCAAAATGATCGTTGCCGGTGCATCGGCATACTCACGCGAAATTGATTTTAAACGCTTTGGTGAAATCGCCCAAGAAGTTGGCGCTATGCTCATGGTCGATATGGCTCACATTGCCGGCTTGGTTGCTACCGGATTACACAACAGCCCGGTTCCCTATGCTGATTTCGTGACGACCACTACCCATAAAACCCTTCGCGGACCTCGCGGTGGTATGATTCTTTGCAAAAAGAAATATGCCAAAGCAATCGATAAAGCCATGTTCCCCGGTATCCAAGGTGGACCCTTAATGCACATCATCGCTGCGAAAGCAGTTGCATTCAAAGAAGCGATGTCCCCCGATTTCAAAGTGTATCAGCAACAAGTCATCAATAATGCTCAAGCTTTAGCTGCTGCTTTGGTCAAACGTGGCTTCAATCTGATTTCCGATGGCACCGATAACCACCTTATGTTGGTTGACTTGCGCAACAAAGATATTACCGGAAAAGATGCCGAGAAATTATTGGGTTCGATCCATATCACCTGCAACAAAAATACGGTACCGTTTGAAACAGCTAGCCCGTTTATCACCAGTGGTATCCGCCTTGGAACACCGGCTGTGACTACTCGCGGATTTGACGAAGATGCTATGGACGTGATTGCTGAAGTAATCGAGTTGGCAATCGCCAATCGTGATGACGAAGCGGTCTTAGAGCGTTGCCGAAACATGGTTGCTGAACTTTGTGCAAAGTTCCCTCTGTATAACGAACAATAAAAAAATCAAACGGCCGCGGGTTTACCGCGGCCGTTTTTTGAAGGAGAATGAGGATGACAACTTTATATTTGATACGTCATGCACAATCCGATAATACCAATCGTAATCAAATGCTGAGGCCATTGACTGAAAAAGGTCAAGAAGGTGCTCAAACTGTTGCGAAGGTGTTGAAATCGATTCCGATTCAAGCAATCTATGCCAGCACCTACTTGCGTACCCAACAAACGTTGCAACCATTGGCGGATCAGCTGGGTTTGAAAATTGTGCCCATCTATGACTTAAGAGAAAGAGAATTGCAAGAAGAGGTCTTCCAAGGTGATTTTGACCAATATATGGCACAACAATGGTCGAATTTTGATTTTGCAGCACCTGAGAGTGAATCGTTACGGACCGTCCAACAACGAAATCTCAAGGCTTTAAGGAGTATTTTGAGAATGCATCCTAACCAAATCGTTGCTGTAGGAAGCCATGGCTGTGCTTTGTCAACGATCTTGGATTCCTTTATTCCTTTTGGCTATGAAGGGTATTTGGCCATGCGACCCAAAGCTCCTTGTATTTATCGTTTGCAATTTGATGGGGAGAGCTTTGTCAGTGCCGAAGAGACTCCACTTATTGAGGGGTAAAGGAAGCAGAGGCTTTTTGAACTTGCCCTTCAATGAGAGCGGTTACGTCGACTTTTACTTCAAAACCAATTGTAGCTCCCCCTAATAAAACTTGGAAGGGCACTCCGCAGTAGCCTTGAATCGCAGAATCACGGGTTCTAAAATGAAAGATGGCGGTATAAGGTGTATTTGCCGGTCCTTCTACGTTGAGCTTAACATAACCATTTCTGGCTGGCTTTTCCGGAGTTATACTGACTTTGAGCAGAGAGTCCGCTTTTGCGGGCTCTTTTGGCTCTTCCGGTTCGGGTTCTGGAACGGGCTTAGGTTCGGAAACGGGTTGTTCCGGTTCAGGTTTGACTTCAGGTTCGGTGATAGGTTGCTCACTCTCTGGTGCCGGATCGGGTTTGATCACATCTAAGATGCTTCCGTGTTCTTCCGGAACTATGGGACGCACATAAATAGAGCAACCGCTCAACATAGTAAGTATGAGCAGCATCACTATTCCTTGAATCGCTCTTTTCATGATCTTCCCCTCTCCTGAGAATTACTTCAACATTACAGCCGTACCGGCGGCAATCATGCGGTCTTCCCATTCGTAATCAAAATGGTGGATTTGATTTCGTTGTACCGGTAAAAACTCACGAATTGGATTTTCGGCAAACCATTCCATGGTTCGTTTCAACCCGTGAGCAATATCATATTTTTCGACATATCCCAGCGCCTCAAGTTTCCCTACAGCTTGGGTAAAAATGCCCGGATTGGCACAATTGGGAATGTGGGGGAAGAGGGGCTGTGGTATGCTGTATAAGACAACATGTTTTCCGGTGATTTC
>CAZAFY010000050.1:0-9018 GCA_964484445.1 uncultured Eubacteriales bacterium | reverse complement strand
GAATATACATTCCCGGGGGTGATTCGAATAATCCTACAAAAGCCAATACATTGGTTTGCAACGGGGCTTCTTTGCGGTGCCTTATTGGTAGGTATAGGCTCTTGGCAATGGCAGCGATCAAACACGCCCGTCTTTGTGGAAGATGATTTTAATTCCGCTCAACCAATGTTCGAAATCACCGCATCGGAAATAGAAGACTCCATTTCTGAAGTGATCATCGTCCATATCGCAGGTGCAGTCGGTAAACCCGGGTTACTCACTCTACCGGCTGCTTCGCGGTTGGGAGAGGCAATTGAAAAAGCCGGTGGAGCGGTGGAACAAGCTGATTTAGATCAGCTCAACCTGGCGATCGTATTGCAAGATGGAGCTCGTTATTACATTCCTACCTTTGATGAACAGCAAAAACAAACGACAATAGAGCAAGCCGTAGAACCGATTTACGACGGAAAACTGGATTTGAATCTCGCAGAATTGACAGATTTAACGGAATTACCACAAATTGGAGAAACCAGAGCCAAAGCAATTCTTGATTATCGTGAAAAACAAGGCCGATTTCATTCCGTCGATGAAATCATGAAAGTCCCCGGCATTGGGGAAGGTATATATGCGATGATTCAAGATCAGATCACGGTGCGTTGAAATAGACATGAGGAGACACCCGACAGCGGTGGTTGTGATTGCTATAGGCTTTTGTTGCGGAATTCTGTTGCGCGGAGCCGTCAAGCCGAGTTTGGAACTCTTAGGGGGATTAAGTTTGCTTCTGGTCTTCATGTCGGTCTACATGATGGTCCAGAAGAGGATCAAAGTCACAAGCGATATTCGTTGGTTATTGGTCCTGATCAGCCTCTGCATGGGTTACGGTGTTAGTCACTTTCAATACGCGCGCTTAGCCGATCCTTTACCCGAAGCTTGGCACGGGAAAGAAGCTTGGGTAGAGGGAGACGTGAGTGGTTTCCCTTACAAAGATCAGGAGGGAGACTGGCATCTAAAACTGATCAGGACACAGAAAGGCAATCCTGAAGAGAACGATGTAGCCTTTGCAGGGGTCTTACAGGTTGTTTTGGAGGGCGAGGGTTCATTGATACCGATACCGGGCAACAGAATCAGCCTTTGGGGAAGTTTCAGTACCCAGCCTGGGCGACTCAATTTTGGGGATCCGAAGTGGCAAGAGATTCAGTATCGACGAAATATTGTGGGTCGATTCTATGCAGAGAAAGCGGTGCCGATTGATCGGGAACCATCTTCATTCAACCCGCTTCGGGGAATTTGGCGTTTTCGTCGCTGGCTATATCAAGGGCTCTATGAACGAATGCAAAGCGGTCAGGGGCGCCTCAGCAAAGATCATGCCTCCTTTTTGATTGGTCTGACCCTTGGTGTAGGGGATGATTTGCCGGAATTATGGGAGAAGGATTTTCAAGTGGCAGGATTACTGCACCTCTTGGCAGTTTCGGGAGGAAATGTTGCCTTCTTTTTATTGGGGATATGCTACTGCTTCCGCCATCTACCGCTCTCAAGGCCAATGGAATTGTGCCTTTTCATGATCTCGATCGGATTTTTCATTGTACTGACGGCAATGGAACCTTCGGTTATTCGGGCTGGTACCATGGCGATTTTGGTTCTTCTCTCGCGATTATGGTTGCGAAAAACGCATTGGCCTTCGTTAATGGCGGTTTCCGTACTGGTTATTCTACTATTTCAACCCTTCATGATCTATGAAATGGGATTTCAATTATCGTTTTTTGCAGTTTGGGGACTGTTTGTCTGGGCAAGTCCGTTCGCAAAATTCCTAGAAATACGCTGGCATTGGCCTGCCTGGTTGGCTACCACAATGGGAGCCACCTTAGCGGCCCAATTTGCTGTGCTACCTTATAGCATCGTCTTATTCCACCAGGTTTCATTGATTGCTCCGCTAAGCAATCTGCTTTTTGCAACGCTGATCATTCCTGCTTCCCCCTTGCTCGTCCTTCTCCTCTTATCCATTCCTTTCGGACCGATTATGGGTTGGCTCTTTGGACTCGGCAGCCTTTATTTAGAGTTGCTGATACAAACCGGTCGTTTTTTTGCTCGTTTACCGGGGTCTGCTTTGCAGGTTCCCGTACCACCGATTTGGATGGTGGTTGCCGCCTACTTTCTTCAATTTTTGCTCCGTTACTGGCACCGTTCCCTCGCAGAAGGCAAGTGCAAGAGGCTAGCTTGGGGGTTTATGGTTGTAGTATTGCTCGGTTGGTGGCATCCCTGGCCGTATCCTTTGGAGGTCGTCCTGCTGGATGTAGGACAAGGAGAAAGTATCTTTGTTCGCTTTCCCAATGGAAAAACAATGCTCGTTGATGGTGGAGGTTCTATGCTGGGGGAAAGCCAAATCGGAAACCAAGTCGTGATTCCCTATTTGCAACGCGTAGGGGTACGAGCATTGGATCTGGTGGTTTTGACCCACGCTCACGGAGATCATTACCAAGGGTTGTTACAGGTGGAAGAGGAGATTCCGTTTCGCCTCTTTCTGCATGGTTTGTCCAAGGATGCAACACTACCTCCGGATTTGAATGCATGGTTAAGAAACCAACCTGCTTCAACAGTACGAGCATTGGCGGGTGGTGAAAAAATCATGATCGACCCTAGGGTTATCCTTGAGGTTAAACAAGCTCAATTTTCAGGGGACGGTTCCAACAATGATTCCATTGTGCTATATCTCCGCTTTGGGCAGACAGAAATTTGGTTGACGGGGGATATGGAAAAGGAAGCAGAGGCTGCTTTGAAAGTCGGACATGAATTTACGACATCAGAGACAATATTGAAAGTTGCACACCATGGAGGTGCTACCTCTACTAGCGAGAGTTTAGTAGATAAAATCAAGCCTGAAGTGGCACTGATCTCAGCCGGAAGGAGCAATCGCTACGGTCATCCTACACCTGAAGTCGTGGAGCGACTGAAACGATTTAAATGTGAGGTTTTTATCACCGCGCAGCAGGGGGCGATCTCTTGTAGAAGCAATGGTAAAGAATGGGAGATTCAAACTTGCCGATCATGGTTGCCGGGTGAGTAGAAGGAATTTGCAAAACGCAAGAGAATAACACTTAAGAAGAGGTGATGCAAATGGACTGGAGACAGCTGCAACGAGAATTGACGGCAGGGAAAATTTCTTCTCTCTATGTAATCCATGGAGAGGATACTTGGCAGGTCGATCGCAGTCGCTCTTTGCTCGCCTCCCTCATTCCCGAGGCAGAACGAGAGTATAATTTGGTACAACTCGATGGTTCAAGTTTACGCCTCCCCGAACTGGAGAATCAGCTTCAGTTTAGCTTATTAGGGGAACGAAAAGTGATTATGATCGAAAACTTGCACTTGTTAAAGGGCAAGGGTAAGGAAAACGCGGAGGAAGAGACCGCCGGAAAAAGTAGTCCGGAAGAGGAACCACGCTGGTTAAGCCAGTTGATGCAGCAGGATCATATCCTTGTCTTATATTTTTATCAGAATATCGATAAACGCAAGCGCTTTGTCAAGCAAGTACTGACCTCGGCGAACACAGTTGAATGTCCGATGCTGAAGCGTGACGACATGATCCGTGCTGTGCAGGAGTTTTTTCAAAGTTATAAACTGAAAGCGGATTATGCACTTGTTGACTCACTTGTCCAAATTTCCGGAAGTCAATTGGGAATTGCGGAACAAGAGATCTCCAAGTTAGCACTTGTCTTTACCGAAGGCAAACCCATTCTTTTACGAGATGCCGAACCGTATCTTTCTCCCTCAGCTGAGCTCAATGTCTTTCAGCTCATGGAATTCATAACAAGCCAAAAATATGCAGCAGCGGTAGATTTACTGACAGAAATTCTGAGACGAGGCGAAGAACCCTTTCGCTTATTGGGATTACTACGCTACCAATTACGGCAGCTAGTACGGGTTCGCCAAATGCAAGGGGCGAAATATTCAGAAAAGAAGATGCTGGATACGCTGGGGTTAGGCAGTTATGCATTGCGCAGAACGGCCGCACAAGCTAAAGCCTTTCAAATAGAGGACTTGTATGATTTGTTAGAGGTTTTAGTGACCACTGAAGAGGCCATGCTCAGTGGCCGCTTAGAGAAAGCATTTGCCTTAGAGTTACTGGTAGCCGAGATGATTGCCAAAGTAGGCCCAAAAGGCAAAAACAAATAGCGCTGTCCGCTTTCCCCCTAAAGGGAAAGGTCCAGCGCTTTTCATCTTACGAAAGCAATTAATTATACAGCTGCTTTGTTGAGTCGCTTGGTTAAGCGAGATTTCTTACGATCAGCATTGTTTCTGTGTAGAATGCCCTTGGAAACTGCTTTGTCAATCTGGCTGATTGCGCTCTTCAATGTTGCTTCAGTGTTCTCACCGTTGGTAGTAACAGCAATTTTGAATTTGCGAATAGAATTCCGGACTTTGGAACGAATAATGTTGTTCCGAGCAGTTTTTTTGGCGGTGATTTTCACGCGCTTAATGGCAGATTTATTATTGGCCATGCGTCTCACCTCCTTCATTTAATCAGTTATATCCGTTCATTGCGAGGCAGCAGTTATAGGATAAATAGCACTCAGTTATTGTAACACGCTTTTTTACACTTTGCAAGACGATTTGTGAACTTTGAGTGTATTTTTCTGAGTTGTGTTATTTCTCTGACTTTTTTATGACGTTTGATCACAAAGCAATGACATCGCCCTAGACCTGTGCTATAATGAAGCAAATTTTGTAAACTAAGGAGGGGGTTCAACATGGAGAATGATCCGCAAAAATATCCTTCCTTTCTTGTTTATATGCTGATCCTCTTCTTATTGTTATTGGTTTCATTTTCCCTGTGGAATGCACGTGCTTCAGGGCAAGCTCAAAGCCTACAATCTATGGAGGCAATAAAAGAACCCGACGAACCAATACAAAAGCCGGAAGAACAGGTGCCGGTTGCCACCGAAACAACTCCTCTTAGAAATATTCAACCACTCGTTCCAAGTACTTTGAGTAGTCCCAATACACCCGAGAGTCCTGGCACCGATTTTCCCGTTATTAACAGCAGACCGCCGACCCGAGAAGAAGACGTGATTCCTACTTGGACGGTATCAGACTATGTGCAGACCATTGGCGGCATCTACCCGATTGCGGCGTATCATGGAGTCAAGACAATCTCCGAAAGTGGAGAACCTTTACCCGTCTTAGTCTTGCACTCTCACAACGCAGAAGCGTATGATCAACCTGGCGTTCCGCGGTATGTTGATTACGACGACTCGCTAACGGTGATCCAAACCGGAGCTTCGTTTGTGCAGATGTTAGAAGAGCGAGGCGTTCCTGTTGTTCATGATACCTCTCATTATATGGATGAAGACTATGATTTGACCTATGTGGAAACAAGAGAAATGTATTTGGAACGTTTACAGCACGAAGAATTCGCTATGATCCTCGATTTACATAATGATGGCATGGACCGAAGTTATACGACCGTCAGCGGACCCGATGATGACCCACTCGCAAGCTTTTTGTTTGTGATCAGCAGAGAAGATGTGGCAAATGGACCCTTTGGCACCAATGCCGGATTTGCCCGCGATTTAGAACAGGAAATGGAAAAACAGTTCTACGGTATTTCTCGAGGGATCTACTATAACTGGGATGTCTTTTATAATCACGATCTACATCCCGCATCTGTCATTATTGAAGTGGGCGGCTACATGAATACCGTTGCAGAAGCTTTGCGTTCTTTAGAATATTTAGCCGATGCAGTGGCTGCTGTCTACGAGCGAGGTTGGCAAGAGTAACCCGGAAGCATAAGACTTCCGGGTCTATTTTTTTAAAACAATGAAAAACAAATCGTAAATTGCTTAGGTTTGGGTAGCATCCTTCCGAGAAAAGTGTTATAATCGCTAGTACGTGAAAATTGGTGAGTTATACCCAAAAGGGAGGGCGCGACATGGCAGCTGAGACAGGCAAGTTGAAAAATGAAGATCGTTTATTTCGCGAAGCATTGGTGGAGTTTGCGGCTCGCAGTTATGAAACGGCGTCTATTAATGAGATTCTCAAACGAGCTGCCGTTTCCAAAGGGAGCTTTTATCATCATTTTGAAGATAAGTTGCACCTCTATTTAGAAATACTGGATCGGGTCTCTGGCATCCAAGCCGAGTTCGCCCAGCAACGCTTTCAAGAGATTCGTCCGGTAGGCCGATTAGATTTCTTCATTTTATTGAAGGTGCAAGGTCGGTTGATTTTGGATTTTGCCGATGCTCACCCTCTGGAAGCTGCTTTTTTACGGAATGTTCGCAGTGAACCATCTGCTTTGCAAGAAAACATTGCCAAGCGTTACTCCATTGAAGGAATTGAATATTACAGTCACATGATCGAACAGGCCATTGCTCGCGGTGAACTACGCAAAGATGTACCCATTGAAGTAATGGGTAGGCTAATCAATCATGTCATGATCAATTTGCAAGATTTTGCGCTCCCAAAAAGCAATTTTTTAGGCATGCGCGATGAAGCTGCCATTACAGCTCAATTAGATTATTTGCTGAGTCTGCTCCGAAGTGGCATGCGCCGCTGATCAAGCCTTTAGGAAAGTAGGAACAATTCGTGAATCGAATGAAACACATCCGCAATTTTTGCATTATTGCTCATATAGACCACGGTAAATCAACCTTGGCAGATCGCCTTATTGAATATACCGGTACCCTTTCTTCGCGAGAAATGGAGAATCAGATTCTCGACTCCATGGATTTGGAACGCGAACGCGGGATCACCATCAAACTTAAATCAGTGAGGATGCAGTATCAAGCCAAAGATGGTGAGATTTACCAACTCAACTTAATCGATACCCCGGGACACGTAGATTTCAATTATGAAGTCTCCCGGTCTCTTAACGCGTGCGAGGGTGCCATTTTAGTGGTCGATGCTTCACAAGGGATCGAAGCTCAAACCTTGGCCAATGTCTATTTAGCCTTGGATCATAATCTTGAGATCATCCCTGTTATCAATAAAATTGACTTGCAAAGTGCCGAACCGGAACGAGTCAAGAAAGAAATCGAAGACGTAATCGGCATCGATTGTTCCCGTGCTGTCATGGCATCTGCCAAAGAAGGCATTGGTATTGCTGAAATTTTAGAGCAAATCGTTGAGCTGATCCCTCCGCCACAAGGCGATGAAGCAGCACCGCTACAGGCTTTGATTTTCGATTCGCACTACGACAATTACCGCGGGGTGATTTGTTACATCCGGGTTATGCAAGGCGAATTGAAAGCCGGCATGAAAATCTTGCTTATGGCAACCAATAAATATTACGATGTTTTAGAGGTTGGCACGTTCCGTCCGGGTATGCAAGCCTTACCTTTGTTACAAGCCGGTGAAGTTGGTTATGTTACTGCGACGATCCGAACCGTGCAAGATACGCGGGTCGGAGATACGATTACCGACGCGGATAATCCCGCCACGGAACCGCTTCCGGGGTATCGCAAAGCAACACCGATGGTTTTCTGTGGCATTTATCCCACCGAAACCAGTGAGTACCCGGCCTTGCGAGATGCCTTGGAGAAATTACAACTCAATGATGCTTCTCTCTCCTTTGAGGTGGAAACCTCAGTGGCGTTAGGCTTTGGCTTTCGTTGTGGTTTCCTAGGCTTGCTTCACTTAGAGATCGTACAGGAGCGCTTAGACCGTCATTATGATATCGATATCATCACTACCGCGCCAACTGTAATCTACCAAGTTACCAAAACCAATGGCGAAGTCTTGATCCTAGATAACCCTTCGCAAGTGCCACAGCCGACCGAGATCGAAAAAATCGAAGAACCCTATGTCAAAGCAACCATCTTCACACCGGATACGTTCATTGGAACGGTCATGGAATTAGTCCGTGAGCGTCGCGGTGTCTATGATCACATGGAATACTTAGATGAACATCGGGTGATGCTCTTGTATGTGTTGCCCTTGTCTGAAATCATCTACGATTTCTTTGATCAATTGAAATCCAGAACCAAAGGCTATGCCTCTTTGGATTATGAGTTGATCGGCTACAGAGAAGCAGACTTAGTAAAAATGGATATTTTGGTCGCCGGAGATCCGGTGGATGCTTTAGCCGTAATCGTACATCGTGAAAAAGCAGTTCCACGCGGACGAGCGATCTGTGAACGATTACGCAAAGTGATTCCCAGACAACAATTCGAAATTGCCATTCAAGCAGCATTGGGTAACAAAATCGTAGCCCGAGAAACGATTTCTGCGTATCGTAAAGATGTCTTAGCAAAGTGCTATGGCGGAGACATCTCGCGTAAAAGAAAGCTTCTTGAAAAGCAAAAAGAAGGAAAGAAGAAGATGCGTCTAGTAGGCAACGTCGAATTACCACAAGATGCCTTCATGGCCGTATTGAAAATTGATAAATAACCTACAAGCTGTGCCGGGAACAAGGGCCTTGTCCCTGGCATAGCTTTTGTATTAGGAGGTGCTTTCGGTGGCTGGAATCTATGTGCATATCCCTTTTTGTCAAAGTAAATGTTTCTATTGTGATTTTGCTTCTCAAGTATCTTCGCATGAGACCATTGAACAGTATCTTCAGATGCTGATTCGAGAAATGGCTTTTTATACGCAAGACAAAAGAATACAGGACAGGAAATTTGAATCGCTCTTCATCGGAGGTGGCACACCTTCCGTTTTGAGCGAAGACCAACTCCATCGGTTGTTCAAGGCGATTTTCTATTATTTTGATTTTCAAGAAGGATTTGAAGCAACCTTGGAAGCAAATCCGGGTAGTTTGACAGAAAGCAAAATTCGTGTAGCTCAGTCTTATGGTATTCAAAGATTCTCTTTAGGAATCCAGGGTTTCGATGATACTTTGCTTAAGAAGATTGGCCGTGGTCATACTGCGCAAGTGGCTAGAGAGACTATGAGCGCTTTAAAGAAATGCGAAGTAGAAAACTGGAACATCGATTTCATCTACGGGCTTCCCGGTCAAAGCCTTGAACAATGGCAACAGACGCTTCAAGAAGCGATTAGTTGGCAACCGACACATCTTTCGCTATACAATCTGATTGTAGAAGAGAGCAC
>CAZAFY010000049.1:0-9024 GCA_964484445.1 uncultured Eubacteriales bacterium | reverse complement strand
ATTAAAACCAGAAAAGAAAAGATCTTTCCGGCAATGATACTCATAACATGATTCCTCCATTTCAAATTTCTTTGATCTTTTGTACTCCTTAATCACTTTACATAACCAACTGCCCCCTTTCAATAAACAAAACAGACCCCAACCGCAGCCTAAATAGGGCGATCGGGGTCGATTTTATCGAGTGGACCTTTAGCTCCGCTTTTTTAGATTGATCTGAAGCAAGCGACTGGGTCGTCCGGAACCGCTTAACGGTTTTTTGCCGACGATTTTAGCATATCCAGCGCTTTCCAATTTAGTAATCAATCGATTGATGCGATTAAGTGGCAGATTGGACAAACGAGCCAATTCTCCCGGTGTAATCACATCTACTCCATACTGATCAATGATAGAATCAATCACAATAAGCTTATCTAGTCCCACCTGAGTCTCGCGAGAAATCATATAAAGTTCTCCGTTGATTTCTTCGGTTTTCTTTGGGGCTTCGGTTTGAATGATCGGGCCGGCAATTTTCTGATCTTCATACACGATGTAGAAACAACTGACATCATTGTTTATGGCGCGTTCCCGACCAAAATCGGAATTTCTACGGGCTTCGGCAGAGGTTCTCCCTAATCCAACGCCAATTCCAACTTTTTCAATTCCAAACAAGCTTTGTAATTCTTCCATGAGCAGTAGGCGGCGGAACCCTTCGGTTTCATCACTTAGTACCGATTTGGTAGTATAAATTCGATAGATAATCTTTCCTGAATCGCTTCTTTCAACAGAAGCATCCAGCCGTTGCGCATAATAATAAACTCTTTCCATAGCATTGCCACGGATCTGGTAGTTTTGCAACTCTGTAATGCTGTCACCGTTGTCTTTTTCTTTATAGTCTAACTCAATAGAAATAACGGTTGCTTGGTTCTCATCTTGAATCGCCATTACGCTTCGTAGACGAAGTCGGTTGATTTTCTCTTCCGGCTCATCTGCTGAAGCATGAATCAAATACACCGGGTATCCTTCATCCTTCAAATACTGGTAAGTTTGAAGCGTACCGGTCAGACAAAGATTTGCTCGCCCTTCTTCCAAGTTTTCAATATGGAATTGAGCATTTTTCATAGGATATCCTTCTTCGAAGATATCATAACTAGCCTCAGAAACAGCGACTTCTTCTTCCGAATATCCCAAATTCTTTAGCGCTTTCACTAGATTATCATTTTCATAAAAATCAGAAGATACTTTTCGTACATCAATATGATCATTCACAGCAGCTTGAAATAGTACATTGGAAATGGCGTACGCATCCACTACAGAATACTCTACCGGGCAGGGTAAGTTCATTTTTCTACGCACATAGTGATACGGAATGGGACCGCAAAAGAAAAAGTTATCTACGTTTCCCACATGAGCTCTTACCATGGGTACTACTTCGCTTAATCTTTCATACACGACGGGCACATATTCTACAAATAATTTTTTAGTTTCCAGTTGATTAATAATGCGATCTACAGTACTGCGTGGACCAACAATTCCTGTCTTCATTCGATATGCCTCCTTTATTAGGTTTTCTTCCTATGAATCTTCTGTGAAACCAATTAATGGAAACCCAGAAAACCCATTTGCCTAATAATTATGCATAGACCAGCAGAAATCCTCCACGCATTGCTATATTATTTTTGTTTTTTTAAATTTATTCTGTAGTATCGTAAGGTTTTATTGAGATTAATTCTACAAAGTGATGATAATTGATTTTTCAATCGCTTTTAGAACCAATATAACCATATGCAAAAATCAAAAACTTCTCTATTGGCGGTGTATTCGACCGTAATTTACATAAATATTCCAATTTGTATAATATTTCGCGTAATTAATCATTTCACTAACGAGGCGTCCTTTTACTCATCCTAAAAGAGAGCTTTTGCACGCTTCGATAAACCAAGAAAAAAGCGGTTCCGAAGAAGGCCCTTCCGGTGGGTTGGGGAAATCGCCCCTAGCACGTTCGGGATGCCATTGGGTCCCAATGATCGGTAACGTCTCGTGCTCAATGGCTTCCGGAATCCCATCATCTGAAAGCATCGTCACGCGTAAACTCTTTCCGATTTGATCCAATCTGTATCCGTGAAAGCTGTTGACCATTGCATCTTCTCCGAAGAAATGCCTCATGGCGGAGTTATCTACGCACGTTACCATGTGGGTCGAACCCAGATGATGCTCGATCCCTTTCTCATGACGAAAATCGAGAGTCAAATTGCCGCCTTCTTCGCAATTGATCTTCTGACAGCCTGCACAAATTCCCAAAATCGGTTTCCCTGCTTTCCGAAACGCCTGATAAAGTTGGCTTTCAAAGTCTGACTGTCTGGAGAACCGTTCCATTTTCAGAGCCTGACTTAATGCAGGCCTTGGCACGAAAGACATTCCGCCCGGTAGAAGCAAGCCATTTCCAAGTGCTAGAAGTTCTGGTATTTGTTCTTGAACCAATGGCATTAAAGGGATGCCTCCTGCTGCAGTAATTGCTGCAGCATAGGCTTTACTCAGCATCATCGCATGGCTGTTAAACGCCGAATCCAAACAAGAGCCCCACATCATAATGATAATCGGTTTTTTCATATTCGCATTCCTCCATCATAACAATCCGTTGCTTGTGTCATGAATAGGGAAATTAGGACTTACATGCTTGCAAAAACATTTGAAAAAGCGGATCACTGTTGGGCCCTTCCGGTGGATTGGGGAAATCCCCACGCATCCGCTCGGGGTGGAATTGCGTACCGAAAATTGGTAACTCCTTATGTTCGATCACTTCAGGAATACCTTCCTCAGAATAAGCAGTGATGCGCAATCCATCTCCGATTTTGGCAATCTTAAATCCATGATAACTGTTGATCCAAAATTGTGTTCCCCATAAGTTTGCGATCCAGCTACCCGGGAGCGCTTCTACGCTATGTGTAACACCCTGGTGATGCTCTCTGCCAAACATTTTTCTAAAATCCAAATGCAATGTTCCATTCTCTTCGCAATTGATTTTTTGACACCCGGCACAGATACCCAAAATTGGTTTACCTGTTTTTCGGAATGCCTGATACAACTCCGTTTCAAAATGAGCTTGCCGAGAATATCGTTCCAGCGCAAGCGTTCTAGCTAACTCAGGCCTTGGAACAAAGCCCATAGCTCCCGGTAATAAAAGCCCATCGGCCAAGTTTGCATAGTCTTCAACTTGGCTTTCTACCAATGGTAAAAGTGGAATCCCTCCTGCTGCGGTAATAGCAGCAGAATACGCCTTAGTCAACATCATGCTGTGAGCAGTGAATTTTGTATCCAAGCAAGAACCCCACATGATCAGAATAATCGGTTTTTTCATGTTAGTGTCCTCCCTTGTTGATCAGATGCATAAAATAGTCAAAAACTGGATTTCCAGTCGGTAATACCAGATCGGCATCCGTCGCAACTCCGGGAATAGCTTTCTTGACCATAGTTGCCAGAGCTTGCTGTTCTATTTCGAAAGGATCGATTTCAACGGGGGGTTCCATAACTCCGGCATGGCGAATTCGAACTTCTTCATCATCGGTTGCAAATGTTTCCGGATGCCATTGCACACCAAAAACCGGCAAACTTTCGTGCTCCAAAGCTTCGATAATTCCATCTTCGGAAATTGCCGAGACTATAAGGCCGGATCCCACTTCTTTTATGGCTTGATGATGAAAACTGTTCACTATAGCGCTTGGACCCATAAGATCATATAGAGCGCTCCCTTCCGTCAGGTTAATTTTGTGATCTACTCCTAACGGATGTTCAATCTGCATCACTGTCGGAATATCCTGATATAGTGTTCCTCCAAAAACAACATTTATTACTTGCATGCCTCTGCCAATCCCAAAAACCGGTTTCCCCGCCTTCACAAACGCCTGGCATAACAATATATCCATGGAGTCGCGAGTAACACTATTGACATAGGGCGCTGGTTGACCACTATTTGGATCAAAATCCATAAAGATATCACGATATCTACCGGGGTGAATGTCCACACCACCCGTGAGCAGTAGTGCATCTGCCATTTCGGCATATTCTTGATATAACCGAGGGTCTAACGCCATGATTGCGGTGCCACCGGCAGCCGCTACAGCATTACCATAACTACGTTTAATTAGGTAAAATGGATTATGGGACTTCGGATCAAACTCATCTTCACCTGTCAAGAGAATCAAGGGTTTCAAGATCCATACCTCCTTTTTTTTTAGTCCTCCAAAAAATAAAAATACCTTGGGGACTAAATATTTTCTTGACAGCTATTTGACATTTATTTGCAAACTCCTTCTCTTTTCTATCTTTTCTTTTTAAAAACTTTTTTGTGCAACGTAATAACCGCATTATGTGCACAGTGGTAGATTATTAACAGAAAAAGACCCCCAGCAACCTGGAGGTCTTCTGCTTTTTATTAACGTTTTGAGAATTGTGGAGCTTTTCTTGCTTTTTTGAGACCGTATTTTTTACGTTCTTTCATTCTTTGATCTCGAGTCATAAATCCTGCCTTTTTTAAGGTTGGACGATACTCAAGATCGGCATTGCAGAGAGCTCTGGAAATACCGTGACGGATTGCACCGGCTTGTCCGGAGTTTCCTCCTCCATGCACTTTACAAATAACATCATAGTCTCCCTCGGTCTTAGTCAAAACCAATGGCTGACGAACGATCAATTTCAAAGTAGCAAGACCAAAGTAATCATCAATGTCTCGGTTGTTAATTGTTACGCGACCTGTTCCCGGGATCAAACGAACCCGAGCCACAGAACTTTTGCGGCGGCCGGTACCATAATTTTTTAAGCGAAATTGTACCATCATCGTTTCTCCCTTCGGTTATTTTTTGATTGCCCAAACTTCGGGGCACTGTGCTGCATGAGGATGTTCCGGGCTTGCATAAATTCTGCATTTCTTCATCATCAATCTACCAAGACGGGTATGAGGAAGCATGCCCTTAACAGCAGTCTCTAAGGCACGTTCCGGGAACGTATCCATTAGTTTACGGTAAGGAACTCGTTTTAAACCACTATTAAATCCAGAATAGCGCTCATGGAATTTTTGATCTAGTTTATTGCCGGTCAAGACAATCTTGTCTGCGTTGATTATAATGACATGGTCGCCGCAATTGACATGCGGAGTAAAGGTCGGTTTATGTTTGCCACGAAGAATCGCAGCCACTTCGGAAGCTAAGCGGCCTAAAACTAATCCGTTGGCGTCAATGACCCACCATTTTTCGACCAAATCAGAAGGCTTTGCCATATAGGTCGTACGCAAGGTATTCCCTCCTGTAATTTCAATCTTTTAATTTCATAGTTTGTCTTTCGAGCAAGCATCGGGGTGACTTGCTTTAGAAATACATAACAGTAGTATTTTAGACAACTTTCGGTAGATTGTCAAGTATTGTTGTTGAATCTTCATAAACTATCTTATAAAGACAAAGTCCTTGTGCGGGGGCCAACCATTCTGCACGATGCAGAGAAGGCTCATGCAATATCTTTAAAAGATCTTCCGGACTTTTTTTCTTTAAAGCAATCTCCATATAGATCCCGACCAATAGTCGAACCATATGATACAAGAAACCATTTCCCTCGATTTCATAGATCAACCGAGTGTCCTCTTGAGACCAAGAAGATTTAGTTATGCATCGTATATGATTCTTAACACTGCTACCGGATGCACAAAAGCCGGTAAAGTCGTGTTCTCCGAGGATGAGGTCCGCACTCTTATGCAGCTCTTCGACCTCTGGTACGCCAAACCGATGCCAAACATAGGGTTGCCAGAAAGGCGAAACGATTCGAGCGGTTTCAATGATGTATCGATACGTTTTTCTGTGTGCCGTAAACCGCGGATGCCAATCAGGTGGACTTTCTTCGGTGTATTGGACACGAATTTCTTGCGGCAGCATACTGTTCATAGCGTGAGCAAATTTCTCAACAGGAATCTTGGACGCGGTCACGAATGATGCGCGTTGATCCAAGGCATGCACACCTGCATCTGTTCTACCAGCGCCATGGATTACAATGGTTTCTCCGGTGATTCGCTGAAGAGCTTCTTCTAATAATTGCTGAATGCTGATGCTGTTCTTTTGCTTCTGCCAACCACAAAATGTAGTACCGATGTATTGTACCTGCATGCGGACGTTTTTCATAGCAGCGCCTGCCATGAATCGATTTGAGCGAATCTGAAGAATGCCATCAGCAAAAAAAGCAAAGTCAGACTAGCAAGACCTAAATAATCGCGGAACCCGCTTTTTAATTCTTTCATCTTGGTACGATGTTCTCCACCTCGATAACACCGAGCCTCCATTGCCATGGCTAAATCATCGGCTCTGCGAAAAGCACTGATAAAAAGTGGTACCAGAATTGGTAACATACTTTTTCCGCGAGCAATCAATCCGCCCTCCTCAAAGTCAGCACCTCGAGCAGTCTGAGCTTTTATGATCTTGTCAGCCTCTTCAATGAGCGTAGGCACAAATCTCAGGGCAATGGTCATCATCATCGCTAACTCATGTGCTGGCAAACCGATCTTTTTAAAAGGTTTCAGCAAAGCCTCCAGTCCATCGGTCAGATCGATTGGTGTTGTTGTCAGCGTCAATAGAGAAGTAATACTGATCAATAAAATCAAGCGTAGACCCATCATGACCCCTCTTATAATTCCACCATTGTAAATGGAAAATCTTGACCATTGCCAGATCATTGTCCCTTCTTGCGTACTAAAGGTATGCAGGATCAGCGTAAATCCAACGATCCATAAGATGGGTCGTAATCCACGCAGGATCAACCGATAAGGAATTTTCGCTGAGATGATTACGAAAATAGCAAACAAAATCATCAGGATATAGGAAATTGGACCGGCTGCTGTAAATAAAGCTATTACATAGAGCAGGATCATAATTATTTTAAAGCGCGCATCCATTTTGTGGATCATTGAATCAGCAGGGTAATATTGGCCAATGGTCACACCTTTGAGCATATTCATGACCTTGTCCTCCTAAGAACCATACGAATGGCATGGAAAGCTTCTTCCACGTTCATAGCATACTCGGGAACATCCCAACCTTTTTCACGCAGAGCCAGCATTAATGCAGTCATTTGCGGAACATCTAAGCCTACTTGTTGTAATTCAGAACTTCTACTGAAAATTTCCGCTGTAGACCCGGACATTAAGAGTCGCCCATTTGCTAAAACTAAGATTTGATCTGCCAATTTCGCTACATCTTCCATACTGTGTGAAACAAGGATGACGGTTTTTTTGGTCTCCTCTTGCCAAGCTTGTAAACCATCTAAGATTTCATCTCGACCCGCAGGATCTAGACCAGCCGTTGGCTCATCTAAAATCAAATAATCGGGCTCCATAGCAATCACCGAAGCAATGGCTAACCGACGCATTTGACCTCCGGAAAGCTCAAACGGTGAGCGGATCAACATATCGTCAGTAAGTTTACTAAAGTGCATTGCTTTGTGGATTTGCTCCTGTATTTCTTCAGAAGACCTTCCTTGTTTGACCAACCCAAAGCTCAACTCTCGTTCCACAGTTTCTTCAAACAACTGATGCTCAGGATACTGAAATGCCATACCCACTTTTCGTCGTAATTTTTTCCGATCGGTGTTCTTTTTGTACATCACAAAATCATCCATCAGCACTTCGCCGCTGGAAGGTTTTTGTAGCCCTGCCATCACTTGAACTAGGGTCGATTTCCCCGACCCTGTATGACCGATGACTGCAACGATTTGGTTACTTTCAATTTCCAAATTAACATCAATTAATGCATCCGCTGAAAAAGGCGTCCCCGGACTGTAGGTAAGATTAACATCCTTTAGAATGATGGACATAGTCGTTTCACCATCTCTTCCACACTAAGGATATCGTCGTGCTCAATCCATCCGTCTTCCTTCAGCAACGTTGCTAATTGTGTAATTTGAGGAATATCTAAGCCTAAGGCTTGCATTTGCTCACGAGCTTGAAAAACCTCTTTGGGCGTACCCTCCGCTATGACGTGGCCAGCCCCCAACAGAATGATCCGATCTGCCATGACCGCTTCACTCATATGATGGGTTATCAAAATCACAGTCATCCCTTCGGAACGCAGTGTCTCGATGGCAGTCATAACTTCTCTTCTTCCCTGAGGGTCAAGCATGGCCGTAGCTTCGTCTAAGACGACTACTTTGGGACGCATTGCAACGATCCCAGCAATGGCGACACGTTGCTTCTGGCCGCCGGATAATAGGTGTGGTGCATGATGTCGGTACTCCGACATCCCAACCATGGTAAGGGCTTCCTCGACCCGCTCTCGTATGACAGCGGGGGGAAGCCCTAAATTTTCCGGACCAAAAGCAACATCATCTTCTACAATGGTTGCAACGATTTGGTTATCAGGGTTTTGGAAAACCATACCCACCCGTTGTCGGATACTCCATAGAGCTTGATCATCGATGGTATCAAGACCATCGATCAAAACGGTTCCTTCACTTGGAAGCAACAGAGCATTCAGATGTTTCGCCAAGGTGGATTTCCCTGAACCATTAGCACCCAAAATAACAACGAACTCTCCCGGGCGGATTGCTACGTTAACAGATGCAAGGGCCTTAATCTCCTGATGTTCCGGACCTTGAAACACATGGCTCAAGTTCTTTATATCTATCAGCAGAGTTGGGCTTGTCATTTCTTATTCCTTCTTTGACGCGTCAGCGGCTTGCCCCACAAGTTGTAACAACACCATGGGAGCTGCATCGCCTCGACGCGGACCGAGTTTCAATATACGGGTATAACCACCCGGACGCGTTTCATAACGCTTCGCTACATCGTCAAAGACCTTCTTAGATACGCTCTCTTTTAAGAGGTATGCAGAAGCCTGACGGCGAGCATGGAGATCTCCTCTTTTACCCAAGGTAATCATTTTCTCAGCAATAGAACGAACTTCTTTGGCACGGGTTTCCGTGGTTTCAATTTGTTCTGCTTCCAAGAAAGAAGTTACCAGGTTTCGGAGAAGGGCTTTCCGGTGTCCGGTATTACGTCCTAATTTACGATAGCCCATC
>CAZAFY010000048.1:0-9099 GCA_964484445.1 uncultured Eubacteriales bacterium | reverse complement strand
CCCTTTCTCTTGCGCCTTTCGGATTGCTTCATCAAAGGTGTTCCCGTGCTCCATTTGATCCAAAACATACTGACTGGTTGCGTTAACAACCGTGGAAAACTCAAGAATTTCTCCATTTTGACCTAGAAATGCTCCCAACTCCAAAACCGGTAATCCTGCGCTTGCAGCAGCTCCGAATCGAAGCTTCTTCTCGTTCTTCTTTGTCAAAGCCTCTAATTCTGCCCAGGCTAAAACTAAGGGGGCTTTATTAGCACTGACGACATGTTTTCCCAATTGCAAGGCACGAATAATATGTGAAAGCGCTGGCTGTCCATCGGTTAAATTCGCCGGTGATGCTTCAATGACCAAATCAGCGGAAGTAGCTTCGATCATTTCCAAAGCAGACATGTTTTTTATACCAAAGTCTGGATAATGAGCAACCGAACCGGTATCCCATTTGATCGTCATCAGTTTGTTGATCGGTAATCCCTGCTCGCAGATCACAGAACCTTTACTGTCTGACGCTGCAACGATCAGAAGGGCTAGTTGATACTCTTTCCAGATACGCTCTTTTTCAGAATCCAACAACGTCAAAAAAGACTTTCCTACTGTTCCAAAGCCTGCTAAAGCAATTTTAATAATCCTAGCGATCGTAATCACCTCTTTCCTGATTTGATTTCGATTCACAACAAGAAATTCCTTTGTTCCCCTGCGTGAAGGAAAAACCACTTCGTTTAACGAAATAATAGAATACTTAAAGGAGGTAGTGTCATGCAAAAAAGACCCATTGATATCAACGATCTCAAGAACGTTCGCTGGATCAGCGATCCTCAATTTTCTCCTCAAGGTACACAAATCTTGTATGTCCAAAAACAAGTTCACCCCACTGAAAAAACCAAATATACCACTCAAATTTGGTCGGTTATGCCGAAACAAGAACCAAAATTACTGACAGGTGAGAACACATCGAACTCAACCCCTCGCTGGTCTCCTTGCGGAAATACCATCGCTTTTGTTTCTGCACGCTCCGGCAGCAATCAGATTTGGCTACTTCCCGTATCTGGTGGTGAAGCTCAGCAATTAACCAAATTCAGCAGAGCTTTGAACTTTGTATCCTGGAGCCCGGACGGAAGCAAGATTTTAGCCAGTTGTAAATGCAAACCTACTGATTTTACAGAGAAGAAAGAAGACGTCAGTGATGTCAAAGTCATTACCAAATTGCATTATAAAATGAATGGCGCAGGTTTCCATGATGATCGCAACACTCATCTTTTTGTTGTTGATTCTAAAACCGGTGAGACCAAGCAATTGACCGATGGCGAATTTGATCACGGTTCTGCTACATGGACCCCCGATGGAACAAAAGTTCTCTTCGCAGCCAAACGTTATGAAGATGCCGACTATGTGCAACATAATGATCTCTATACGATTGATATCAACAACGGCAATATTGAGCAGATCACCACTGTTCAAGGGCAGTATTCTTCTCCCAGCTATAGTCCCGACGGGCAATTTATTGCTTATTTCGGTCACTTACACGAAGCAGGGCCTGCAACCATGCCGAAACTGTATTGCATTCCTGCCACCGGTGGTCAACCTCAATTATTGAGCCATGACTTTGATTTTTCGGTCGGTAATGCTGTGGGATCCGATATGACTTCCGCCAGTGAAAGTCGTCCGGTTTGGAGTTTGGATCAAGAATCGATTTACTTCCCTGCTACAACCGGTGGTGTTTGTCGTCTGTTCAGTGTTGCTGCCAAAGGGGGAAACCCTACTCCCTTGACCCCTTCCGACAAAGTCGTCTATGGCTTGAGCTTCCATCTCGAATCGAATCAAGTTGCAGTCATCTACAACGAACCTTCTAACATGGGTGATATGTTCTTGCGAAACTTAAAAAGCGAAACGGAAGAGCGTTTGACTTCTGTCAACCAAGCCTGGTTTGAAGAAGTCCATGTTTCTCTGCCGGAACATTATAGCTTCACTGCAGACAATGGAGCTACCGTAGAAGGTTGGCTATTGAAGCCCTATGGATTCCAAGAAGGCAAAAAATATCCGATGGTACTCCAGATCCATGGTGGTCCCCATGTTGCCTATGGCTTGACCTTTAGTCATGAAATGCAAGTTTTATGTGGCTTGGGCTATGCGGTTCTCTATACCAATCCTCAAGGGTCCTTGGGTTACGGACAGGAATTCAACAACAAGACCCACCACGACTGGGGTGGTCAAGATTACCGAGACCTGATGTTAGCCATTGATGAAGCGTTAGTTAAATGGCCTTGGCTTGATGAAGACCGCTTAGGTGTGACCGGGGGCTCTTATGGTGGTTACATGACAAACTGGATGCTTGGACATACAAACCGTTTCAAAGCAGCGGTCTCGCTTCGCTCCACCAGCAATCGTTTCTCCATGTTCGGCACTTCTGACGTTGGCTACAACAACGGGAATTTCGAATTCGATGGCAAACCCTGGATCAATTATGAGCATTACCTGATGCACTCCCCCATTATGTATATCGAAAATGTTCAAACTCCGGTCTTGTTGATTCACAGCGAGCAAGATCTTCGTTGCCCCATTGAACAGGGCGAGCAATTCTTCACTGCTTTGAAATTCTTGAAAAAAGAAGCTGTTTTTGTTCGCTTCCCCAATGAAAACCATGAATTATCACGTTCCGGGCAACCGAACCATAGAATTGAACGTTTACAACATTTGACCAATTGGTTCTTAAAGTATATGCCGGCTTAAGTATAATCGGAGGCTACCATGAATTCAAGATGGATCGATCTCCACACGCACAGTACAGCATCGGACGGTAGCGACTCGCCGAAAGACCTTGTTGAAAAAGCGGTTCAAAACAAGGTAGCCTTCTTAGCCTTGACCGATCACGATACAATGGCAGGAATTAGTGAGGCCTTTGAGGCTGCAGTGAATTATCCGATTACATTTCTCCAAGGAGTCGAGCTTAGCACGCACTATGCAGGCAAAGAGATGCATCTTCTGGGTTACGGAGTGGAGCGAACCTCTGCTTTTCAACATTTTCTCAACCAAATGGTTGCTTCACGCAACCGTCGCAATCTGGAAATGATCGCAAAGTTTCATCAAATCGGCATTGATTTGACCCTTGAAGAAATCAAAGCAAAAGCAGGAGGCGAGGAAATTCTTTCTCGCCCCCACTTTGCACAAGTATTGGTAGAAAAAGGGTTTGCTCAATCTCGACAAGATGCCTTTACCCTCTATTTGGCAGAAGGAGCCTCTTGCTATGTCCCCAGAGAATCCTCTTCCTATGAGGAATGTTTACGTGCCATTCTGCGTGCCGGCGGTGTTCCTGTATTAGCCCATCCCTTCTTACTTCAGCCTTCTCTTTCTGCACTCAAAAGCATTGTCCATGTCTTAAAGAGCGCTGGGTTACAAGGTTTAGAGGTGTGGCATAGCGATCATCCTCACGACATTCAACAGCACTATGCACAAATGGCAGAAGAATTTGATTTGATTCCCACAGGGGGCTCGGATTACCACGGCAAAAACAAACCTCATATTGAATTAGGTCGAGGACATCAAAAAAATGTTTGTATTCGCGATCCGAGCATTGTAGAGAGACTCTTGAAACAAGTTCAAATCAATCAAAATATTAAGTAGGAGGTCTGTAATGAAACGCGTTCTCTTAACCGGATTTCAGCCCTTTGGTGGTGAAGCCATCAATCCGGCGTGGGTCTCAGTCCGTGAATTGACCGGGAAGAAGATTTTGGATTACGAAGTCGTGACCGGAGAAATTCCGGTAACCCGATATTCCGCCCTAGAAGAAACCGAAAAATTGATTTTACAATATGAACCGGAAATCGTGATCAATGTAGGTCAAGCGGGAGGTTCCTTAGAAATGAGAGTGGAACGTATCGGCATCAATTGTGATGACTACTCCATTCCCGATAATGACGGAAACCAACCAAAAGGTGAAGCAGTATTTGAAGAAGGTCCTGCCGCCTATTTTGTCACGGTACCCATCAAAGCTATGGTTCGAGAAATGGTGGCTGCCGGTGTTCCGGCAATCGTATCAAATTCTGCCGGGACCTATCTATGCAACCACATTTGCTATGGAATCGCTCATGTTGCAGCGACCCGTTATCCTCATTTACTGACCGGGTTTATCCATATCCCTTTCTTACCGGAGCAAGCTGCCGGCAAACGCGGTAGACCGAGTATGGCTCTTTCGACGTTAGTAGCCGGACTGGAAGCCGCAGTTACCGCCGCTATTCAATACAAAAACGGCGATATCGATGCTGAAGGCGGAGCCCTTCAATAGAGTAAGAATGAAAGACCGATCACATTTTTTTGGGTGTAATCGGTCTTTTTTTTATTTGCTCTCCGCTTTACTATGGAACCTTTTTTTGACCAAATAGGTAAGGAGAATTGCTATGAGTATCCCTAGAAAGCCGCCGATACTATCTAACAGAAGATCCCTGAATTGAAAGGCTCTACCATCAACAAAAATCTGATGAACTTCGTCTGAAAAAGCGTAAGAAATCGTAAAAAGTAAAGAGATCAAAAAGGGTCGTCTCCACGCTTGTAAAACGAAAGTAGGGTAAGCAAACAATCCTAAGACAAAAAACACTCCAAAATGTGCTGAATTTCGTAAGAAGGCATCAAAGGAGCGAATCATTTGGGGAGTTGGATCTTCCCGAACAACCTCCAAAATCTGCTGACTAATCGTTCTGCTGGTTTCTGCAGATATCACTGCTGGTTGATCCGAAAGATGAAAAATGAACAGCATCCAAGCAAAGAGTACAAGCCACGAAACGATTTTTAATAAACGCATCGATTTCATGTCTTACACCTCTTTCAATTTTACTTTACTTAGCGAACTGCTCGGCTTTTATATACTGCCTTCGATTAAAAACAGATAAGATTCCCGCAATCAGAAAGGCAGTAAGTGCAGCGATGAAGGGAAGTTTGGGGTTCTGTGCAAAAACCAGACCCGAGAATAAGGGGCCTAAGCACATTCCCAGTGCTTTGATCGCATTGAATATCCCAGAGATTTCGCCCTTGCTTCCGGAAGTGTTGCGGACGATCAATCCTTGTTGCATCGGTAAGTAAATCGCATTAAAGATATAGAACACCAATGCCGAAATGAAAAATAAAACTTGGCTTTCCACTATGACCAAAAAGACCAATGAGACAGAGCACATCAGTAAAACCGGAATAATCGACTTTCGTAAATCGGTTCTTCTACTCAACCAAATGTTCAATGTTAAATTCGCGGTCAAAGCAATCAATCCAACAATCGCTTTAAAAACCCCATTATAAGAGGGTGGGAATTTCAACTGGGCTCTTAAAAAATAGTTGAAAGATTGATCCTGGGCGTTGGTTGCAAAACTGGTCAGAAAAGAAATCACCAAAAATAGAACTAAGGGTCCCTGGATCAATGGTGCACTCTTCACTATACTGCGCAAAGGATTGATATGAGATAAACGAAAGGGTTCTGAACTGCGCGACACTTTAAGCTCTCCCACCCATGGCCAAATCAAAGCAACCCCGGCGAATAAGCCAACGGCTTGGACGTAGAATACCGGTCGGACACTTTGCCAAGCATTTAAAGCAAAGTCCCCTAAGAAACCACCAATAAAATAACCCAAAGCAGCCCCCACTGAAGTCAAAGCCGCGAAAAGTGCCATATTCTTTGCTTTCGATTGGTTATCTTCTGCATCGGTAGCTAAATAGGCCATGACATTGACAGCATGTCCGGAAAGAAAGCCTCCGGCAACAAAACGGCCCAATAATACCATTTCGGGTCCGTTGGCTTGTGAAAAGATCAACTGTCCACAGGTATAACCTATACAGGCAACGCTTAGTCCTTTAACATAACCAAAACGATCTCCAAAAGTTCCCCAGAAAGGTGCCATTAGAAAATTAGCGATTGCCATGGTCGCAAAAGCGATCCCAAACATAGCATCGGAACTCCCTATACTTTGCAAAAAAGCAGGTGTAATAGGGTGAACAATGTTGGAGATAAAGCAAAGTGTAAAATAATAGCCTAAAAAACGCGTTACCGATGTTTTCTTCACGATCAAACCCAGCCTTACTTCTTTAAAAATTGTACAATTCGAACCGAGATATTCCCCTGCAGTTTCCCTTTTTGCTTCTTCAGAGGAATCATACTTACATATTCTGTCTCAACTTGCCATCCAACCTCTTTACCTGCTTGGAGCAATCGAGGCAAGAGCTCATCTGAGATCCTCTTTCGATTGGCCAAAACCCAGACTGATCTACCATTACTATGAAGAGTCCTGTTCTGCTCATGCAGTACTGCAGTCATAGTGAGTTGCCATTCTTCCGGTGTAGAAAGTCTCGGTAATGTAAGAGACCAATCTTCTCTTCTGATTCCATGGTACCACAAACGAAGCCAATGTTCTTCTACATAAGGTTGTGTGTTTAACTCCGGCGGAACCGTAAAATGCAAATGAACACTTTGATCCGGAATCATTGAAAGGTTAGAAGCTTCTTGACTGAAGCAGATTATTTTGGTTTCTGATCTGATAAAAGCATGCCGATAATGCTCAAAGCGTTTTAATAAAATCGTTTCAACATCCTTTTCCGGTTTTCCGTTTGGATATCGGACGGAATTACGCTGTGCTTGTTGCTCCGGTTGATTCATCCGACCTAAACCCGGAACTGCTACCGATAAAAAATCCGCTCCACTGCCCAGTAATCTCTCCGTCAGCAAAAAGCGCAGACAATGTTGGGCATCCTCTTTGTTTGCATCCTCGATACCGGTCTGCAAATAGGTACGAATAGACCAAAGTTGTTTCAACGTTTGAGGTGCAAAGTATAACCCAAAAATTGCCGCCTCTTCCTCGGTCATTGGAGCTGCATCTGTCTTCAGTGCTTCTTGCAATACCTCTTTGAATTCCTCTGCTGTTGTTGAAGTACTACGACCTTTGATCAAGATAGCCGAAAGAGGGTTGATATCGTTCGCTATTGCCTGCCGACCAAGTTGAAAGGCTGAAATTGCCGTCGTCCCACGCCCTGCGAAAACATCACATACTTGATCGCCTGGACGCGTCAAGGTTTTTATGAACCAATCTGACAAACAAGCCGGTGTAGAAACAAAAAACTCCACTTGCTGCAAAAGAGATTCTTCTGTTTCCTCTTTGTCGAAACGCAACCAAATTTCTTGATTTGGCATAAAGCTCCTCTTCCCTTCAAGATATAAGAAAAGCCGCGTAGGAACGCGGCTAAAGTAGCAGTGGCTCCACAAGTAGGATTTGAACCTACAACCTACCGGTTAACAGCCGGTTGCTCTACCATTGAGCTATTGTGGAATTTCAGATAACGCCGGTATTATAACAAATGGCCTTGCGATTGTCAAGGTAATAAAGTGCTGCTCTTATGCGTTTTCAAAGGTTCCCAAGACAATAGGTTTCCCTTTTTGAACCAAACATTTTCCTTTCGCCCACACTTCATCGATACCAAATTCGGCATCTGTGATCACGAAATCAGCGTCTGCACCGACTTGAATACAACCTTTTTTCCCTTTCAGTCCAAAAAAAGCAGCTTGGTTCACTGATACAGGATGCAGCGCTTCGGTTACACTCATTCCGGAAGCTATAAACTCGAGGAAACATCGATAAACCGTTTCAACAGAGCCGACTCCCAACCCTGCATAATTGCCTTTTTCATCAAACTTTGGTAACGATCCGTTGCCGTCGGAACTGATCGTAACACGATTTAAGGGAGCACCTTGCTGTAAAACATAGCGAACCGCTTCCGTAGCTTTTGGACCGGCTGTAATGTCGATATGACCGCCCATTTTCGTGAAACGAACACCCTGATCTAAAAGCATGGTGCTTCTGGCCATGTGTGTAGGTAACAGATTTTGAATCGGTATATCACAAACTTCCAAAAGGTCGAAAATCGGTTGTATTCCGGCTTTGCCCGGACCGACATGGAAATGAGCGATCCCGGGTTTGCCACCAATCAAACCTCCAACTCTCGCTTCCATGGCTAAACGTCCGATTTCATCGAGCGTAGGATGAGCTGAGCGATGATCGGATATGGCAACTTCGCCAACTCCGATGACTTTCTCTAGCAGAATGACATCGTCGCGAACATTTTTGGTAATGGTCGGGGTAGGAACTTCGTAGGACCCGGTATAACAATAGGTGGTGATTCCCTCTAACTCCAAGGCTTTTGCTTTGGTGATTAAGGATTCTACCGACCGCGTCGTGCCATCGGTACCCAGAACACCAAAAAGCGTTGTTACACCCCAGCGCGTGATTTGTGATAAGGTAATCTCCGGGGTTCTGGTTGCGGGACCTCCCTCGCCTCCGCCACCTAAAATGTGAACGTGACCATCGATAAATCCGGGCAACAGATTTCGTCCGTTCCCTTCAACGACCACGACCTCACCAATGCCTTGCGGTACCGGTATATCCTTGGCAAGATACGCAATTTTATCGTGCGCAATTAGGACATCTTGCAATCCTAAATCTTCCGGTGCATAAACACGAACGTTCTTAATGATTTTGATCATTTGTTTCACCCTTTCTTACGTTGTTCTTATCTTCGGTTTGCGTAGTGCCGACTCCTGCAAAAAGAGTCTTTCGGAGTAGAGCCAATAAAGGAAGCCCCAACCCAAAAACAATGATTGTCTGAGATAATGCAATATAAAGCGCTGTACTCCAATAGGGTAAGGATAAAAGAGAAGAAACATACGAGCCCACAATTAGTCCATTGACCACGACCGGCATGGCCAAAGCAAGAGGCCACTGTTTTCTCAGTTTAAAGGTCAAGGATGCCGCGATAAGAGTAGCAAGGGTTCCCAATCCCCAGTCATAGATGCCAAACGGACTCGATAAATTAGTCAAGAAACATCCGATTCCTAATCCCCAAATCGCTTCAGGAAACAGAAGGGGTAGAACAGTCAATGCTTCCGCTACTCTGAATTGCAAAGCGCCATAGGAAATCGGTTGTAAGAAAAAGGATACTAAAACATAATACGCTGCGATCATACCAGCTAAAGCAATACTTCGAATTGACCATGTTTTCATAATGAGCTTCCTTTCCAGTCAAAAAAAGGAGCCATGGCTCCCTTTGACGGTCCATAGTTTTGTTTTACGGCAGGAGGATTTC
>CAZAFY010000047.1:0-9186 GCA_964484445.1 uncultured Eubacteriales bacterium | reverse complement strand
CAAACCCGAACAGTCTGCCAAAATAAACAGAAATGGCCGAAACATCTTCGATTGCAAAAATCACCCAACCCATAACGGCAAAAAAGAAGGTAATAGCAACGGAAAGCAGGGCAGGTAAGCGTTGCAGGAGTTTGCTCAAGAAATATTTTTCCGCGATGAGCAAAACAAAATAGTAGAGTCCCCATAGGACATAATTCCAACTGGCTCCGTGCCAAAGACCGGTTAAAGACCAAATTGCAAAAATATTAAAGATATGACGAGCAGGGTGCACCCGGTTCCCCCCCAAAGGGATATAAACATATTCACGGAACCACGTACCTAGGGAGATATGCCAGCGCCGCCAGAATTCTGTAACTGAACGGCTTATATAGGGAAAGTTAAAGTTTTCGGGGAATTCAAAACCTAACATTTTCCCTAATCCAATGGCCATATCGGAATAACCCGAAAAATCAAAATAGATTTGAAAGGTAAACGCCAGAATACCGATCCAAGCCGCCAATACCGATTGTTCGGAAGTAGGCAATCCCTTGACTTTATCCCACAACAGACCAATGTTGTTAGCTAAAAGGACTTTTTTAACTAATCCAACGGTAAAGCGCTCTACCCCTTGCGCAAAAAGACTTAGGGTCTCCACACGATGATTCAAGGCTTCAGCAATATCTTTGTAACGCACGATCGGTCCGGCGATCAATTGAGGGAAGAGTGCCACATAAGCGCCAAACGATAAAATGTTACGTTGGATCGGCGCTTCTTTGCGATAAACATCGATACTATAGGACATGGTTTGGAAGGTATAAAAAGAAACCCCGATCGGCAAGGGAATATTTAATAAAGGTAGATTCCAATGGAGTAACGCGTTGAGGTTCATGATTACAAAATCGGCATATTTGAAGAAACCTAAGATCGCTAAGTTGCCGACCACAGCTAAGGCAACCACAGCCTGCTGCTTCTTTTTATTTCCTTCAAAACGACCTAATAACAACCCGTTACAATAATCGAAAATGGTGGAGAATAACATGATTACGATATAGAGAGGTTCTCCCCATGCATAGAAAAACAGGCTCGAAAAAAACAAGAACCCATTACGAAGGGAGCGAGGTAACAAGTAATAGACTGTTAAAACCACCGGCAAAAAGCAAAACAAGAATAGTAAACTGGAAAAGACCACGTCGCTTTTCACCTCGCTCGTTGTGTATTGGGAATTTTGTTAATTCGGCTGATAAGCCTGTTCAATGTGAGTGGTTATATTTTCTCGATACGGACTCTCGGTAATCACAAAAAGCAGATCTCTGTGGCTTTTGAAGAAAATCACTTTACCGATTTTCTCCCCTTCTTTGGGAAGATAATCGTCAAAACTCTTTTTTTGAGCTGCCAAACGGGCTTCGACCTTCTTCTGTAAATCATCTACATCGGTTTCACTTTTCGCACGAAGTAGAATGATTTCATCGCTAAGAATGGCCTCGGCACATAAATAGACGGCGAAAGACTGTAATTGTTCCGCATCGATATCGTAAAATTTGGATAATCGGTTTTCGCTGATGACCAGCATTTCAGGAAAGGTACCGAGTTCAAGAATCTCCTCTGCTAAAACGGCTAAATCCGGTTCTATATAGGTTTCCTTGGGTTGATTGATCTCGGGAGAACTGGGTTGACAGCCGCTTAAGCTAATCAAGAGAAGCATGAAAACGCTTATAAGTAAGAATCGATTCTTCATTCTGAATGCCAACCTTCCATTGTATTCTCTTTAGATCAGGAATACTCTGCCGTATATTGTAATTGAGCTAACCAAGCTCCGTAATGACGATAAAAAAGATGTAGCCCATCGGGACTCATAGCGGGGTTCAAACTGCCGTCTTCCAAACAAAAGGGTGCGCAGATATTGATAAAGGGGATTTTTTCCTGTTCGCAAAAAGCTTCCAGTGCCTGATTAAACAATGCGATCGTCTCATTGTTGATACGAGGGTGGTAATATTCGTTGCTGACTGGTAAAATCGATTGAATCACGAGCAGTGCATCGGGAAAGCGCTCTCTCAACGCTGAGATGAGTTCGCCGTAGAGGGTAATATAGGTTTCTGTATCCATATAATAGTAGGTCATGTCGTTGATCCCTAAAAGCACAAAAAGGGTTTCGATATTCTCGGCTTGCCAATCTTCTAAATTGTTTTTAGCCTTGGTCAGTGTCAAACCGAGATTCGCCATAATGGGGACCGTATCAAAGCCTTCCAGTAAGGTGAGGCCTTGGGTGATAGAATCGCCAATGAATGCAGTGGTTTGAAAGAAAGGATCTTCGCTGATAGTTTTGGTATCGACCGCTAAAAAATCAAGCACAGTTCGCTCCGGTTTTTGTTTTAAAGCGAGAGCAGGCCTGAGCGGGAGACTTGCAGAGAAGTCTTTTTTATGGAAGGAGGAAGCTTTGGCTTCGACGGTGAACCAAAAGCATGAAAGAATGAGGCAAAAACTTAAGAAAGCCAATAGTTTTTTTTGCAATTGAATAGTCACCCTTTCGCTACAAACCGGTTTTACCCAGAAGCAATTTCCAAAGCCAAGTATATCACAGAATGATAGAATATGGAAAGACCGACAGAGACAACTTTTTTAGAAAAAATAATATGCCTTGACAGAGTTCGTTTTTTTGGATATATTATAGCTTGTCCAAAAGATAAGCCAGTGTGGCGCAATGGCAGCGCAACTGATTTGTAATCAGTAGGTTGTAGGTTCGAATCCTATCACTGGCTCCACATCATGCGGAAGTAGTTCAACGGTAGAGCGTCAGCTTCCCAAGCTGAATGTTGCGGGTTCGAATCCCGTCTTCCGCTCCATATGAAGCTTTAACAGAGTCATCAACACGATATATTAATATCGTTAGACAGACTCTGTTTTTGTTTATAGAGTTAAACCACCAGATAAAGGACTTGCTAATAGCAATATACACAATATATAGTGAATTATCGGAAAAAGATGGTGAATTTTCGAGCTAAATCGGGTGAGATTTTTGTAAACATCGAATATTACAGAAATATGAAGGCTTTGTAATAAAATTTTCAAAATCCTAAAAGGTCGAATCAAAGGGCCAAGTTGTGTTAAATACAATAAACGACAAAATAAAGCGGCAAGATGGATTTTGTAGGTAAATTACACATCCACGGATTCATGGCATAAACCCCCTAAATTTATAATAACATGAATGAAAATATCGGTTAAAAGTTGAGGTTTTTATGTAAAAGCTTCTAATATGGGCTTTCTTGACAACATTATCACAAAAACTTTTCTTGAGTATTCAAAGATGCGTAGTGAGAATAAAAAGCTTGATTTTTTATTACAATCAGGTTACAATCAGTTCATAGTTTATTATTCGTCGCAGGGTCGTGCGAATTCTTTACCAAAGGAGGTCTTTCCTTTTGATTTATAACTTCCTAAAAGAGGGATTCAGGCAATTAAGAAGAGCCTTCGATCACATCTTATCGCCGGAATTAGCCATTATGGAAAGAAAACTCGAAAAGAAAAGAATTGCAACCCCGGTTTGGAATCAGCAAAAACTAACTTGGCAAAAAATGCGCTATTCCTACTATGCTAGACAGAGCAGAGTCACTAAAACCGTAGTTGCCGTATTGTTAACATCCTTTCTAATGATCGGCGCCGCCTTCCCCAGAATGGTTTATCAGGTTATGGTGGATGACCAATGTATTGGGACGGTGCGCTCCACTCAGACAGCGCAGAAAATTGTCGATACCTACTTAGCAGAAAAGGGAGAGAACCTTCCTTATAAATTAGTCTTAGACCCAGCCGTCAGTTACTTTCCGGTTCGACAAACCGAAAGCTTGACCAGCGTTCAGCAATTACAAACAGATTTACTCAATGCAGTAACGGTAAAAGCACAAGCGTCTGTCATCCATATTGCCGATAAAGCAACGGTTGCACTTGCAGGATCTGCTGAAGTGAACCAAGTCTTAGATAATGTCAAGCTGTTTTATACAGGGAACCGACCCGGATTAGAAACGCTGCAAGCGCAGTTTTCGGAAGAATTAGTCGTTCGTCGTGAAGTGGTCGATTTGGATCAAATCAAAACCATTGAAGAGGCTACCTCCATAATGGTATCCGGTTCAGAGCGAAGAGAAGTGGTTACGATTGCAGCCGGGGATACGCTATGGGACATTGCTATGTCTCAATCGATTAGCATGGATGAACTCTTAGAAAAGAATCCAAATGCCGCCAGTTTGCAACCGGGTGACCAATTGGTCATCACCCAAGCGGAGCCTTTGGTGGGGGTCGTGACCAACGAAACGACTCGTGAAGAAATTGTGATTCCTTATGAAACCGAAACACGGTATTCAGATACTATGTATGTTACAGAAGTTCAAGAATTGGTTTCCGGCCAAAACGGCTTCAAAGTTGAAGAATTCGCTATTACTCGTCAAAACGGCGAAGAAGTCAGCAGAGCATCCTTAGGGATCTCGGTTCTGCAAGAACCGGTCAATCGAGTGATTGTTAAAGGAACTCAACTTCCCTATGGCGTTGGCACAGGTACCTTTATCTGGCCAATGTATGGGAATGTGACCGCCTGGTGGGGTTGGTATGAATACGGGTATCATCGCGGAATTGACATCGCTTCCGGCTACAGTCGCGGAACGGTCATGGCTGCAGACTCCGGAGTTGTAGTTGGGATCGGATATGACTACTTCGGACTCGGAAACTACATTGCAATTGACCATAACAATGGCTATATTACGAAATATGCTCACTTAAGTTCGTTCTTGGTTTCCTACGGGCAAGCTGTGCGTCAAGGTGATGCAATTGGTATTGAAGGCAATACCGGCTACAGTTTTGGCAACCATCTACACTTCGAGCTCCTTGTTAACGGTACGCGAGTGAATCCCTACTATTATCTCCCTTAGAAAATCATCATAAACCGGCAATTCTTTTAGGATTGCCGGTTTTTATCGTCTCAGCGGTTGCTTTTAAGAAGAAGGGAAGAAGTCCTTTCATCTCGAAATATAACCTTTGCAGTTCAAGGAGGTGTAGCCACTATGGCCGAACGAATCTTGGTCGTGGAAGACGAAAAACCTATTGCCGAAATCATCAAATACAACTTAGAAAAAGATGGATACCAGGTCGAAATTGCATTCGACGGGGAAGAAGCGATTAACATGGCTTCCGTTTTTCATCCGGAATTGATTTTATTGGACATCATGTTGCCGAAGTTAGACGGAGTCAGCGTGTGCAAACAATTGAGAAAAGATCTCACCATCCCCATTATTATGTTGACCGCCAAAGACAATGAGTTGGACTTGATCAACGGGCTTAATGCCGGTGCAGATGATTACATCACCAAGCCCTTTAGCGTGCGCGAACTAACGGCTCGAATTAAAGCCTTTTTACGCCGAAGCAAAGGCTTCGGAATGCCGAGCACGATCTCAACCGAAGATAACCCGACAAACTGCTTGGAATTTCATGAACTAGTGATTGATTTTGATTTGGTTGAAGCACGCCGCGAAGGGAAAAGATTAGATTTGACCCTGCGTGAATTTGAATTGCTCAAATTTTTGGCTCAGAACAGTGGACGAGTGTTCTCTCGGGATGAGCTGCTTCAAAAAGTCTGGGGATTTGAGTTTTTTGGCGATGGTCGCACCGTTGATGTAACGGTACGACGTTTGCGTGAAAAGGTGGAGATTGATCCGTCTTCTCCCCAATATATCGAAACGCGCCGTGGGGTAGGCTACTTATTTAATCCCAAAGGATAACTCATTCCAGATGAAGGGGCGTCGATCCATGCGTTGGTTTAAATCGATTCGAAGCCGCATGATTGTCATTATGTTGTTCTTAATGATGGCAGCGATGTTGTTTATTGGACTTTACCTATGGGTAAGTCTTGAAACATTTTATAATGAAACACATACCCGGACCATGGAGCAGGCGACGTTTCCTCTGCAATTTTCGGCCCGGGAATTTTTGCTGCGCGATCAGACCCTAAAGGACTTAGATCAACAAATCTTGGAGCTTCAGCAACAAGGAGACGAAACAGAACCGACCTTGCTGACTTTGCAAAGGCAAAGAGATGATTTAGCGGTTGCTATGATCGATTTACAAGAAAACTTGAGCATTTTAGTGCGAGCTTCCGCACCCTTGGAACGTGATAACCAAGGAGATAGTTTTCAACTGGCCGTTTTGGATTCTGCACTTAAGCCGGTTGCCAAGACTGTAGGGATCAACCTCTTGGAATTCGTCGATTACTCGCTTTTGAATCAAACACTTTTGTTCGGGCAGTCAAAAGAAACCCGAATGCAATATGTGAAATCCGATGGCACGACTCAAGATATGAAAGTACTCACATTCCCTGTCAAAGAGAGTGATCACGTCTTAGGGATGATCTATGTGGAAAGTGGCATCAGCAGCATTGCCACGAACTTAGGTCATGTGCGCTCTTTGGTCGTAGCTGCCACCTTTGGTTCAATGCTTGTCATCGCCTTGGTTGCTTCCGGATTAGCCGGCACCATTACCGGACCTGTCCGGGTCTTGAATGCCCGCGCTAAAGAGATGGCGGCCGGAGATTTCAACAGCCAAATCAGCATCCAATCAGAAGACGAAGTTGGCGAACTGGGCAAAACCTTCAATAGCTTGACTCTTCGCTTACGAGATACCCTAGAAGAGATCGCAGATGAAAAAAGTAAAATGGAAGCGATGCTAAACTTCATGACAGAAGGGGTCATTGCCATTGATTCTGCGGGGCAAATCATTCATATGAATCCGGCGGCTGGTAAAATGTTTCACATTCGAGTCCAAACTACGGACCAATTATTAGATGACTTATTACCCCCCGATACCTATGACTTTGCCTGGAGACAAGCCTTAACCCTCAACGAAACGGTGACTAAAGAGGTGAAAGTGCAGCAATTGGAGGGTGCGGAATTAATACTTCGTTCGCATGCGGCCCCCTTCTCTACTCGGAGCAATGAATGTTCAGGGGTCGTCATCGTGTTACTGGATATGACCGAGGAAAACAAATTAGAAGAGATGCGCAGAGATTTCGTAGCAAATGTATCCCACGAATTGCGCACACCGCTGACTACCGTGCGAACCTATGTCGAAACCCTCATGGACGGAGCCTTGAGTGAACCGGAGTTGGCTCAACGCTTTTTGGGAGTCGTCATCAACGAAACCGACCGGATGACCCGCTTGGTCAATGATTTACTTTATTTGACCAAGCTCGACAGTATATCAAAGCGAGAACCGTATTATGTGCAAGATCTCAAGGAGATTGTCAGAAATGTTGCCGACGTCATGTCGCCTCAATTCAGCAACAAAGAGCAAGACTTCAGTATCCTTCTACCAGAAAACGAAGTCAAGGTCTATGCGGTCCAAGATAAGATCCAGCAGGTTTTGATCAATATCTTGGCCAATGCGCATTTGTATACTCCGGCGAAAGGTCGAATCATTCTCAGCCTGGTCGCTTTAGACAATGGCAGTGAAATCACAGTAGAAGATACCGGCATTGGAATCCCGCGAGATGCAATGGATCGTTTATTTGAACGGTTTTATCGGGTCGATAAAGCCAGGACCCGAGAACGTGGTGGAAACGGCTTAGGGTTATCGATTGCCCGCCAAATCGTCGACAGTCATGGGGGCCGTATCAATCTCGAAAGCGAGTATGGGGTTGGAACGACCGTTAAAATCTGGCTGCCCAAACCGGAGCATTTTGGGGCGGAGATGTCGACATGAAACGCCAAGTGATTCGGTTGCAAACCCCGGTTTTGATCCTACTCGTGGCGATTAGTCTGTGGCAGTTTATCTTGTTGATGAATAGCGGCCAAGAAACGTATTTGAAAGTTCAAGCACCATTCGAGCCTGTTTCGCAAGGCAGTGTCAGCCTAGACCCCAGCCGCTTGATCGCTCCTCCTCGAATGATCGCCCATTTACCCAACGGGGAGTTTGCTCTACTACGGTCCAGTTCGGCCTATTATCAGACCCTGTGGAGCACGGTATTAAAGGGAAGCCTCAAGACCATGACATCGCTGAATCCGGATGATTTGGTAGTCGTGGAACCCGAGGAGTATTCTGCTGACAAGGTGGGTCTTGACCTGATCTTACCGGCACCCATATCGTTAGAACATTTCTGCGAAGCGTTACAAATCAAATTGCTACACTCTGATTTGCTCGATTTGCCGATTGTGAATCGACTGTATATCAGCGGCTCTCGGGACGACTATCTTTTGTTTGAAAGCGGAGAGGATCAAAAACTTTACCGATTGCCCGTCTCCAGTCAGGCCGATGTGATTTATAATCTATTGGAAGTTACGCAGAACAGCGTCTATTATGCCTTAACACCCATTGATTTGACGCCGTACGACTTCATTTCGGTCAATCCGATTTATACGTATCGGCAGAATCCCTATGTTGCAGCAAGAGATAGCGGTAAACCGATTCCCTTAGAATTGGATATTTTGGCCGGGCGTTTCTTTGATGATACGGCTATGGTCCGCAGTTTTACTGATTTAAACGGGGCAATCATCTATTATGACGGGGTTCGAACCATGCTTTTACTAGAAAACCAAAAGGTTTTCCCCCTCTTAGAGCTGAAGCAAAGTGTGGAAGTCTCAACTGATCTGAATGTACCCCTACAAGCGATGACCAAAGAGCTTAACGACATGCAGTTATGGCCCCAAATTTCGGAATATCTTTTTGATGGTGTTGATATCAGCGAAGATCGTAGTATCGCCTTTTACACTTTGGTCAATAATGGCAGACCGATATACACACTGAATGGTAAAGAGCAGGTCAGTGGAAGCCTAAGAGTTGAAAGCAAAGGAGAAACGGTCGGTGCGATTTCAATTACTGAACCGGTCTTAGGCTCTACACAAAAGCAATTTTTATCTTTGAGTGTCAGTTACGTGCTTTGGAGAGTGTGGAGCCAATGGGATACTTTCTTTCCGGAACAATCTCCTGAGCAAACGCCGTTACGAGATATTTACGAGGGATATTTACTGAATGAAGAACAAAGCCAGGTGCAGGCGGTATGGATCATTGAATTTTACAATGGGTGTAAATTGTTCTATAATATGGCTAATGGAGATTATTTAGGTCTGCAGGCAGCCGTCAAAGACCGATGATTTCAACCACTTTTTAAGGAGGGGATGCCATGAATTGGTCCAGAGCACAAACTGTGTTGATCATCATTTTTTTGCTGCTCAATGC
>CAZAFY010000046.1:0-9213 GCA_964484445.1 uncultured Eubacteriales bacterium | reverse complement strand
GTTTTCATCGGTTTCTTCAAACCATCGTCCGGCAGACAAATAGGGTTCTAAAGAATATTCCAGATTTTTTGTCCAATCTCTGCCTTGAATTCCGGAACGATACGTTATCTCAGGACCCCTAAACGTGCCATCTTCGTTCGGTATTAATAGATGATCCGGAATAGGAGTTTCACTGGTTTCCGGGTCAATTTCCTGAATGATTTCTGCAGGCAACCGATAAAAAACGCTGAAACCGTCAACTCCTTGATTTTCCGAGAGCGAATTTAAATCTTCGGAAGTAAATCCCGAAGTTGTTTGTTCGACATGAAGATATCCCTTCTTAGCCAAATCCGGAAATAAAAAAGGCATATCGGTAAACGAATCCGTCTCTCCCTCGTGATACAACCAACGGTCATCTTCTTTGGGTGCTTGCGCAGAAATCTTCTCGGCATAGACTACGATTTCGCCCCCCAGCATGTTCCGCAAGGGTTGACCTGCTTGATTGACATAGCCTTTGCCCAAACTGATCACGTATGTAAAAAAGGCAGCAGCTACTGCCATAGAAACGACAGCAAGTAGGCTACGACTTAAATTTCGCCAAGCATTTTGAAACCCTAAACGAAAAAACATTGCCGACTCCCCCAATCAACATAGTACCGAAGCGATATCTTCTTCGTGTACCGTAAAAACTCCTGCTTTTATTTCTTATTTTTTTTCGTAAAATCTTTGCTATTGCCAAAAAAAACGCTGGACAAGTGCTTTTGCCTATGTTATACTCGGGAACAATAAAAAGTTGATAGAGGCGCGGGGAGAAGAGTAACCGATGAAGAAGGCATTCAATGCAGTCGGTGAAAGGGTCAACCGCCGAAACCTTTCTGTGGCAATAGAAAGAGTTGGGCTAAACGTGAAAATCGTTTGGACTCCCGAGAATTTTTCTCGGAGGAGCTATCGTTGTACACTTCTTTCCTGTTGTAGGGAATAAAGAAAGTTGCATCGATGGGTGCAGCTTTTTATATTTCCAAATTTCCCAATAAGGGCACAACAAGAAAGGAGTTTTTTTTATGAATCCCAACACAAGTACTCCCGAAATCCTCCAGTCTGAAGCCACCGAATTTCGCCGAGAGGTCGGTCTTTTTGGTGGCATCAGCGTCCTAGGTGGAATCATGATTGGTTCCGGTATTTTCTATTTAGGTTCCTATGTTCTTATGCGCTCCGGTATGAGCCAAGGTTTGGCTTTACTGGTTTGGTTGATTGGCGGTCTCGTAACTTTACTAAGTGGCATTTGTTACGCAGAACTTGGAGCGATGATGCCCAAAGCCGGAGGAGGTTATGTATACCTAAGAGAGGCCTTTGGAGAACGAATCGCTTACATGAGCGGTATCAGTGGTTTTGTTTTAGGTAGCTCCGGCTCTATTGCTGCGTTAGCCATTGCTTTTCCTAATTTACTTAGCAGCATCCTACCCTTGACTCCAGTCATGGGAAAAGCGATTGCAATCTTTTTGATCATTGGTTTGACAGCAGCTAACGTTTTTGGAATCCGGCTGGGCTCCCGTATTCAGAATGTTTTCATGGTTGCAAAATTGATTCCGATATTGGTGATTCTCTTCGCCGGATTGTTTTTAGGAACTCAAAGTCCTAACCTATCTTTGATGCCTAGCTCACAACCCTCGTTCGCCCAACTTGCTTCTATGATCGCATTTTCAGTTGTAGCTACCTTGTGGGCATATGAAGGTTGGACCAACCTCAATACGATCAGTGAAGAAATCAAAAATCCAAAAAGGAATATCCCCTTAGCGATTATCTTAGCGATTTTAGGTGTCACCGCGTTATATACTTTGTTCAATTATGCGATTTATCGTGTTTTGCCCCTTGATGTGATTGCTGGGCTATTTCAAGAAGGAAACTTCTTTTTAGGTACCGAAGTAGCCGGTAGCCTATTCGGAAACAGCGGTAAACTTTTGGTCAGTGCAGCTATGGCGATCTCTGTTTTCGGAGCACTGAATGGTTGCGTCATGGTCTTTCCCAGAACCTATTATGCTATGGCAAAAGATGGTTTGTTCTTCCCCAGCTTTGCCCGCTTACACCCCGAATACAAGACTCCTGTCAATGCCAGTATCGCCTCTGCTTTGATTGCGATTGCTTTAGTCTTATCACGAAATCTCAATCAATTAACTTCCTTGGTTGTCTTTGGTGGTTTCATTTTTAATTCCTTAACCTTTTATGCGGTTATCGTTTTACGTCGTAAATATCCGAACCTTAACCGTCCTTACAAAGTCTGGTTGTATCCATTCAGCGTCATTTTAACGATTTTGATCATGGTGGGCTTGACCATCAATACCTTCCAAGAAGATCCCGTAACTTCTATGATTGGCTTACTTGTTCCCGCTGCGGGTTTGATTTTATACGAAATCATCACCCGAAGGAATGCTCGTCATCCACGAAAGGAGACAATTGCATGAAAACCTTATTCTACAACGGTCGTTTCTATGTAAACTCCAATGAAACGACAGATTCTTTATTGATCGAAGATGGTATCATTCAAAAAATCGGTTCGTATGCCGATCTCTTATCCTTTGTTGATCCCCAAACCGAAAAAATCGATCTTAATGGTCGCACCGCTGTTCCCGGTTGGCACGATTCTCATATGCATTTACATATGGTCGGAAGCGGCATGCAAAAGGTTCAGCTCTATGGTTCATCCTCTATTGAAGATGTAATCACCCGAACCCGAAAATTCATCGCTGATCACGATGTCCCATCGGGTAGTATTGTTAGCGGCATGGGATGGAACCAGGATTATTTCACCGATGAAAACCGCCTGCTGAATCGCTTTGATCTTGATCAGATATCAACCGAGCACATCTTGATTTTAAGCCGGGCTTGCGGGCATGTCTTGGCAGCAAACAGCCTTGCTATCCGTACTGCAAACGTAACAGCTCAAACCCCACAACCCGAAGGCGGTCATTTCGACGTCGATGAAAACGGTGAGCCAAACGGAGTCTTCCGCGAGAATGCCAACGGACTGATTCAACGACTGAACCCACCCACTTCTGTAGAATCAATGATGAAAAGTTTAGAATTGGCCATGGATTATGCTGCTTCTATGGGAATCACTTCCGTCCAAACCATGGATCTCAATGCTGATAATGCAGAGATGATGTTGGAGGCGTATCGCAGAGTTTTGGAAAAAAGACCAACCCTAAGGATTTATCAACAATGTAATTTCTCGACTCCGGAAGAGATTAAGGTGTTTGCTTCTCAAGGACACAAAACCGGTTCCGGAGATTCTTGGTTGAAAATCGGTCCTGTCAAGTTATTTGTCGACGGCTCCTTGGGGGCCAGAACCGCATTGATGAGACAACCTTATGCCGATGATCCTCAAACGCGAGGAATTCAATGTTTGACTCAAGATCAACTAGATGCACTGACCGTTACCGCTCATGACAATGGATTCCAAGTTACCGTTCACGTCATTGGCGATGGGGCTATGGAGATGGTCCTCGATAGTTACGAAAAAATTATCGACCATGGGCAAAATCCCCTACGACACGCCTTGATCCACTGTCAGATAACGGATCTTCCTCTGTTAGAAAGATTTCGCGATTTAGGGATCTACGCACAAGTGCAACCTATTTTTATCCATTACGATTCCCATATCGTTTATCAACGGGTCGGAACTGCTTTGGCAGATACCTCCTACGCCTTTGGTACTATGTTGAAATCAGGGATTCCGGTCAGCTTTGGTAGTGATTCTCCTGTTGAGGATATGAATCCTTATCATAATCTATATTGTGCTATAACGCGACGTGATCTCAACGGGAATCTACCGTATAATATTTCGGAAGCGGTTACTATAGCGGAGGCAGTCGATGCTTATACGTTAGGGAGTGCAGAAGTTTGCTTCCGCGAAACCCAATTAGGTCGCTTGCTTCCCGGATATTTGGCTGATTTCGTTGTTCTAGATCAAAATCTTTTTGAAATTGATCCTATGGAAATCAAGAATGTTCGCCCGGTTATGACCGTTGTTCATGGTCAAATCGTATATCGAGTCTGATTTTTGATTAAAAAAAGAAGAGGTTCCAAAAGGAACCTCTTCTTTTTCTATTGCTCGAATCGAGCAGCGACTCGTTTCATATCTTCGATAATCGGTATGTGTTGAGGGCAATGCACCTCGCAGGCTCCACAAGCAATACAGTCACTGGCTTTGCCTCGATCCAATGTTTGACGGGTGTAATGCATTGCAGGGAAATTGGCACTTCCAAATTGCTCTACCATATTATAAATACTGAAAAGTGAAGGGATGTTGATTCTCATGGGACAATGTTCAACGCAATACTGACATGCGGTGCAGGGTATTGCGGTTGACTGTTTGATAATTTCCACTGCTTGTTGAATGATCTTCTGTTCGGTTTCATTCAAAGGTTTGAACTCTTTCATATAAGAACAATTATCAAGAGCATGTTCCAGTTTTGACATACCGCTCAACACCATTAGGACTCCTTCTAAAGAAGCAGCAAACCGGATCGCCCAAGAGGCAGCGGAAGCATTTGGATTATATTCATGGAACATAGTTTGGATCTTCTCGACCGGATTCGCAAGTCCGCCGCCTTTGATCGGTTCCATGACAATAATCGGTTTCCCATGTTTCCTTGCAACTTGATAACAAGCCTCCGATTGGACGCTGGGTCGATCCCAGTCGGCATAGTTGATTTGCAATTGCACAAAATCAACCTCAGGATGTTGTGTTAAGATTTGCTCTAAAACTTCGGCCGTATCATGGAAGGAAAAGCCTACATAGCGTGCTTTACCGGATGCTTTTAAATGTTGCAGGTATGCAAAGCCATTGGTTTTTTGGGCTTTGCGGTAGTTTTCAACCCCTAAATTATGCAAAAGATAGAAATCGAAGTATTCCACTCCGCATCGTTCCAATTGCTCTGCAAAAATCCGGGGATAATCCTCTTCTTTTTCTATTAAATAGATTGGCATTTTATCGGCTAGAAGATATTGACTGCGAGGATAGCGTTGGACTAATCCGATTTTTAACGCGCCTTCCGATTTCCCCCCATGATACGGATAGGCAGTATCAAAATAAGTAAATCCTTCTGCCAAACAATGATCCACCATTTGATTGACTTGGGACTGATCAATGGTTGTGCCATCTTCTAAAACAGGCAAACGCATAGCTCCGAATCCGAGTCGTTTCATTTGTAACGATTCCATGTCGTTTTTCACTCCTTTATTGGAAATAGATAAGCAGACTATTCATCCGATTAGTCTGCTTATTTCGATTCAGTTTTTGATTATCCTTCTTGTGTTTCTCCGAATTCTTTTAAATCCACAGCAACCGTAAAACTTGCTTCCGTTTTATTCCTGATTTCTTCCAATGGAATCCCTTTTCGTTTTTCTTTCAGGAGTAAGCCCCCCGGGGTCACATCAAAAACCGCGAGTTCGGTAATAATACGATCTACTTTACGGTAGGCTGTTAAAGGGAGGCGACACCTTTTCAAAATTTTAGGTGCGTCCCCTTTCGCTGTATGCGTCATCACAACGACCACACGTTTCGCTCCAACAACTAAATCCATAGCCCCTCCCATACCGGGCACCATTTTTTTAGGAATGATGTGACTCGCTAACGAGCCCTCTTCATCCACTTCCAGTGCACCCAACATAGTTTGGTCCAAATGCCCTCCCCGAATAATTCCAAAAGAGGTTGCACTATCAAAATAACAGGCATAGGGTTTGACGGTTACGTTGGCTCCACCAGCATTGACAATATGTGGATCTTTATGATCTTCGTCGGACATTTTATCCATCCCCATAATCCCATTTTCGGATTGTAGAATGATATGAACACCATTCGGGATAAAGTTGGCCACCATGGTCGGAACACCAATTCCTAAATTGACCACATTACCATCGGATAATTCTTCAGCTGCCCTACGGGCGATGATTTCTTTCGGGTCCATTAAGAATCTCCTTTCACAATGTAATCAACAAAGATACCGGAAGTCGTAATACACTCCGGTTCTAAGGTGCCAACTTCGACAATCTCCTCAGCAGTTGCCAAGACCAAATCTGCGGCCATGGCCATGAGGGGGTTAAAGTTTCGGGTCGTACCGGCATAATACACATTGCCAAAAGCATCGATTCGCGTTCCATGAATAATGGCGACATCGGCCCTTAAAGGTATTTCTAAAAGGTACTCTTTGCCTTCTACTTCGAGAATTCTTTTTCCCTCTGCAACATGAGTGCCAAGTCCAGTAGGCGTTAACACACCACCTAAGCCATGCCCTCCACAGCGGATCCTTTCAGCGAGTGTACCTTGAGGAACAAGTTCTACTTCCAATTCTCCGGCTGACATCTGACGTCCGGTTTCGGGATTCATTCCAATATGTGAAGTGATGATTTTTTTAACTCTCTTACTGTCAATCAATCTGGAAATACCATAACCCGGCATCGCTGTATCATTACAAATGATCGTATAATCGCGAATTCCTTTTTCCAATATAGCATCGATCAAGAGCTCAGAACTACCATTCGCCATAAAGCCGCCAATCATTAGGGTCATGCCATCACAAAAATGACGCATCACCTCTTGAAATGATATGATTTTGGTTTGCATCGCCTTTTTCCTTTCCTTCTAAGAATAGTTATAGAACCCTTCTTTGCTCTTCCGTCCTAATTTGCCTGCTCGTACCATTTTTTTCAAAAGACCGTGGGGTCTATACTTCGAATCCCCCGTCTCGCTTTGTAACACTTCCATGATGTCCAATACTACATCCAGTCCGATTAAATCCGCCAAAGCTAACGGGCCCATTGGATGATTCGCACCATATTGCATCGCCAAATCAATATCCTGCGCCGTTGCCACCCCGTCTGAGAAAATGCCTATGGCTTCATTAATCATGGGAATCAAGATTCGATTGACGACAAATCCGGGAGCTTCGTTCACTATAACCGGTTGTTTCCCAAGTCCTGTTGTTACTTCGACCACTTTTTCGACTACATCTGCCGATGTTTGAGCTCCCTTAACAACTTCCACTAATTTCATGAGGGGAGCCGGGTTGAAAAAGTGCATGCCAATCACGCGATTTGGGCATGAAACACTGGCTGCTAACTCGGTTATCGATAAGCTTGACGTATTGGTTGCAAAGATTGGATTGCCCAGCGGTTGATCCATGAGCATCTGAAACAATTGCTTCTTGACTTCCATTTTCTCTACAATCGCTTCGATCACCAAATCTACTTCACCGCATTCTTCTATGGAATGAACGGGTATCAAAGAAACAAAGAGGCGGGTTTGATCATCGGCCGTCATTCGCCCTTTCTCGACCTGTCGTTCAATGATTTTACGCAAATTCTGCAACGATTTTTGAACTGCATCCTGCTTTACATCATATAAGTACGTTTTTATATTTGCTGCGGCAAAACATTGTGCAATCCCGGAACCCATGGTTCCGGCACCAATGACAAGTACTTTCATTAAATCAACTCCTCTTTCTATGATTTGCGTTGTCGATCGATAAAGGCTTGCATCCGTTCCTTTTGGTCCGGGAAGGTAAAACATGCACCAAATCGCTCTGCTTCTTGTAAAAAATCAGCAGCAGTTGCATCTGCATGTGCAAAAGCAAAAAGACGACTAAGTTGGCGAAGAGCCGCAGGGCTGTTTTTACAAATATTAGCAACAGTATCTGTTAAAATCTCGTCGAGGGTTTCGCTTGTCGCCAAAAGTTCTACTAAACCAATACGGTAAGCTTCTTCCCCATCGATGGTCTTGCCGGTATACATTAAGTGTTTCGCATGCCCCTCACCAATAAGTCGAGCGAGTCGGAAAGTTCCTCCAAAACCGGGTATAATGCCTAACCCCGTTTCCGGTAGAGCAAACTTCGCCTTCGGAGTAGCAATTCGAATATCGCAAGCTATGGCCAATTCCATACCGCCACCTAAGGCATAACCGTTCACGACAGCAATCGTAGGAATGTGAAGTTGCTCTAATTGTGCAAACACCCGATTCCCGAAAAGTGAAAAGTCAAACGCTTGCCGTGCATTGAAGTTTTTCATTTCAGCGATATCAGCTCCCGCAACAAAAGCTTTATCACCGGCACCCTTGACTATGAGACAGCGATATTCCGGATGATCGGCAATCTCACGCAAAGCTGTCGATAACTCGGTCAGCAATTCAGAGGTCAAAGCATTCATGGCTTCTGGTCTAGAAATTGTAAGGGTCACAACTTTTTTGTCAATTTCTACGATAATATTCTTCATCGTTTTCACCTGCATCTTTCATCACGTTGAACAATCAGTGCTTCACCCATTCCACCGCCAATACATAGTGTAGCGAGTCCATATTCGATATCACGTTTCGCCATTTCGTGTAATAAAGTAACCAGAATCCTTGCACCCGATGCTCCGATTGGATGCCCTAAAGCTATTGCCCCACCATTGACATTGGTTTTCTCGGGGTCTAATCCCAAATCCTTAATAACAGCCAAAGATTGAGCCGCAAAAGCTTCATTTGCTTCAATTAATCCGATTTGTTCCAAAGAAAGATTTGCTTTTACCAACGCTTGCCGGACCGAAGGAATCGGCCCTAAGCCCATCACCGAAGGTTCAACGCCAACAGAACCACTGCTAATGATGCGTGCTAGAGGTTTCAGATGATGCTCCTCAAGAAAACGCTCGCTACATACGATTAAGGCCGCAGCCCCATCGTTGATCCCGGAAGCATTTCCCGCAGTCACAGATCCATCTTTCTTGAAAGCAGGACGCAGCTTTTGTAAGGCTTCTAACGAGCTTCCAAAGCGAGGGTGCTCATCTTGTTGAAATAGAGTCACATTTTTTTTGCGATCCACCAGTTCTACCGGAATGATTTCTTCTTGAAATCGTCCGTTCTTAATGGCGTTTTCTGCTCTGTTTTGAGAAGCTAAAGCAAATTCATCTTGTTCTAAGCGTGAAATCTCAAATTGCTCTGCAATATTTTCTGCTGTAATCCCCATGTGATACTGATTAAAGACGTCAGTCAAGCCATCGTACACCATGAGATCCACCGCTTCCTGATGCCCCATTCTTGAACCATAGCGAAGATTCTTCAACACATAGGGAGCTTGATCCATGTTCTCCATACCCCCGGCTACAATGCAATCGGCTTCTCCAGCCAAAATACTGCGTTGGGCATAAACAACACTGTTGAGTCCTGAACCACAAACCTTATTCAAGGTCAAGGAAGGACGATCT
>CAZAFY010000045.1:0-9215 GCA_964484445.1 uncultured Eubacteriales bacterium | reverse complement strand
TCGCATCCCCTTTCAAGCGGTGGGGGCGACGACGATCTTGTTTGCTGTGGGCTGGTTGGTCGTTTTGCTCTATAGTCAAGTCGTCGTTTTTCGTTCAGAACCGATTGCTTTCTTACAAAGCGCGAAAGAAGGCGAGCGAGAGCCCAAGAGCAGAATTTGGGTCACCTTGCTGGGTTTGCTGAGCTTAGGAGCCGGTTATACCCTAGCCTTGAAGGTTGTTTCGCCTTTTGAAGCCATTGCTGTCTTCTTTCCTGCTGTTCTGTTAGTCATGTTAGGCACCTATTGCTTGTTCCTTTCCGGAAGCATCGCCTTATTGAAGCTTCTGCGTCGCAATAAAAGTTTCTATTATCGCCCCGGAAATTTCATCTCCGTATCAGGGATGATCTACCGCATGAAACGGAATGCAGCAGGATTAGCCAGTATTTGCATTTTAGCAACGGCCGTTTTGGTGACTCTTTCTTCTACGGTATGTCTATATCTTGGTGAAGAAGACATGCTCGATCAACAATTTCCACGCGACTTTACGATTTCATCTTTTTGGCCAGCGGATTCTCCGGATTTATTCGTCTTATTGAAGAATATCAGCTCCGACTATGCCAAGTCCTATGGATTAGAGATTCGGAATGAATATGGTTTTTTGGAAGAGATGCAAAACACCAATGACGAAACCTTACAAATCATGTACACTTTTTACTTTGATCTCAACCAAGAACCCAGTGATTATACTTTTTATGAGAATATGCGAGAGGCTTACCTGCAGCATATTCCCCGTTTAGCGCAGGTTGACAGCAAATCTCTAGCTCGTGCTGAATTTTTTCAAATTTATGGGAGTTTGCTATTTGTAGGCGTATTCTTTGTGGCTTTGTTTTTGGTGACAACGGTTTTGATCATTTATTATAAGCAAATTACCGAAGGTTTTGATGATAGTGAACGCTTCCGGATTATGCAGCAGGTGGGTTTGAGTCACAGGGAAGTCAAGCAAACCATATTGCAACAAATTCTGATGGTCTTCTTTTTGCCGTTACTGGTTGCTTTTGTGCATATCTCGGTGGCCTTTCCGGTTTTACTGAAGATGTTGACCGTCTTCGGCATGACCAATAGCAGCTTGTTCCTGCTTTGCGTCCTAGGAAGCTGTGCCGTCTTTGCCTTTTTTTACGGGGTCATATACCGAGCAACCGCGGGAGCATATTATCGTATTGTACAGAACAAACAAGTTGCGTAGAAATAATTAAGAAGTCCCCTGATACTCTGCGAAGAGTATCAGGGGACAATTTCATAAGCACGAGTTAAATAAACCCTACCCCTCTGGAATTGCAGGGTTGATTTCAGGCAGATCAGATGTATTAATTTTTGTTCAAAAACACAATCTCTAGTTTTCAAATATGTAGATATTCGTTCTTGATTTACTACTTTTATAGATAACACAGCCAATGTATAGATTTGCACTTTTAAGTTCTTGGTATGAATTATTGTACTTCTCTTCTTACTCATTTTCTATAAACTTTGTCACTTGTCTTGCCTTCGCAAGATAATAGTCCTAGCTGTTCCGCCTTGTTCAATAGACGCCGAGCGGTTCTTTGCTCAATGCTCAACAACTTAGTCACCATTGAACTGTTGATTTCACTATTATCTTTAAGATATTCCCAAATGATTGTGAATCTTGAACGCTCCAAATTGCTCATACCCCTGATCATGACTTCGGTCATATCTTCGGTCATATCTGTCCGAACCTTCGGACATTCAGCCACTTTAAGAGCAGTAAACTTAACAAGGATATCTTCAGTATGAACTGTGTATTCCGGCATAGAAACACCATGCTTTTCGCAAGAATCACAAATTTTCTCGATACCACGTCCCCAAATCTCAACCAGACCCGCGCGAAAAAAACCATTGGCTACATCTGGATTGTGCGGTCGGGAATTATGCTTCTTCATTAGCGTTTCGACTGTCCAACCAGCAGGGAAAACACAACTATTGCCTATGTACATTCTGTCTTCGTAAACGCTTATCTGTATAGGAATACAAGCTGAATAATCACTATGTATAAGTGCATTGTAGACAGCTTCTCTGACAGCTGCTTTCGGTACGGGATAAGTTTCAACCCGAGTAACGTTATCATATGAGATTTCTGCTTTCATGTATTTCAGAAAGATTAACTCAATTACCCGATCCGCCTGAATGAGTAGCGATCCATGGATCTCATCCTGATATCGGAGTTCAGAATCAGTTTCAAAATAACCGATTTTTATATAAGCGCCTGTGAACCATTTTTCCTGACTTCGGTGAAATAACATCACTGCAGCGCGTTTCAGCTTACCGTTGATAACAAGTCCGAGATTATCGAGAAGTTGCATATTGGAGATATTCAAATCATCCTCACTCATACGGCGACTACGTAGAGCCTCTCGACGAAAAATATCGAAGCTTTCTTTATCAAGATCTTCGACTGTTACACCATCTACCGGTACAGCATCCCACTTAAAGCCAGTCTTTGTCAGTAAAAACTCAGTTAATGCTGCCCCAATCAAAAGTTGCTTAGTGCACCCACTACGGTAGTGGTATTCACCCTTGTAATTAACTGGGTAACCGCTTGGACTCACGATGATTTCAAGATAGTCACAGCCATTCTCAGAAAAGAGGTTCACGTCGACTAGGATACCGAGAATATCACGAACTTTGTTTGGTATGTCCTCCAGCAACTTCTTGCTATTGGTAACACCAATAACACTACCGTCGTCTCTTTTTCCAATATATATTCTACCGCCCTGTGCATTTGCAAAGCCACATATCCATTTAAGATATTCATCGCGCCAGGTTTGCTTCCATTCGATGTTATGACTCTCCGCCATAAGCACACCTCTGTTCTTCAACTTGTCGATCTTCTTGTAAGCACAAAATAATCGGTATCATTGTAATTGATCCTTCAATATCATAAGTGATTTCTCTTGAAATTTCAAGGAGGTTCTATAATATTATAAAGAGCTATGCAAAAAGCATAGCTCTGATGTTGTACTTTTTACACCACAGAAGGTTCAATAAACAGGTTACCCTTAGCAAAGCGGTCAATATTGAGGGTCGTCATAATATCTTTGTCTTTGTGATCAATTCCCAGAATATGAGCCGCCATGAGGCGACCGGTCATAGGGGCGATCATGAAACCATGACCTGAGAAGCCTAAGGCCATTTCAAAACCCTGCAATTGCTCGGTGCTGCCTAAAATGGGTTGGCGGTCAGGGGTAAGATGATATAACCCAGCCCATTGACGCACCACACGCAGGTAGCGAAGCGGAGGTAACATATTGGTGATTTTATCGGACATTTCCTTTAGGAATTGCCAGGTGCTCATGATTTCGTGCCCATGGGGTTCTACTTCACCCATGCCCATAATAAAGGAGCCGTGAGGCGTTTGTTGACAGTAGGTATTGTGATGAAAACTCATAACCATGGGTCCTTGAAATGCCGCCACTGGTTCGGTAACCAAAATCTGATGCCGTTCCGAGTAGGTGGGTAGTTCCACTCCGGCCATTTGAGATATGATGTCGGCAAAGCCGCCGGCTGCATTGACCACAATGGGTGTAGAGATTTCACCTTTATCGGTGACCACACCGGTAATTTTACCGTTTTCGGTTTTAATTCCGGTCACAGTGGTGTAGGTGTTGATTTCCACACCTAAACGACGGGCAGCATTGGCATAGGCTTGGGTGACATGGAAGGGGTTAGCGTGACCATCTTTTTCATAAAAGGTGGCCGCCAGTAAGGGTTCAATGTTTAAATGCGGTACGATTTCTTTGGCTTGCAAGGGGGTCAGGAACCGGGAGTGGATCCCTAAACTATTTTGCAAAGCAACATTTTTTTTGAATTGTTCCACCTGATGGTCGGTATAAGCTACCAAAAGGTAGCCACCCTGATGAAACTCAATATCGCTTTCATATTGCAACTCTGCGTTCATGTTCTCAAAGTCTCGAGCAGACCCGGAAGAAAGCCGACAGTTCATTTCGGTGCCCCACTGTTGGCGAACCCCAGCTCCGCAACGCCCAGTAGAACCGGAAGCTAAGTACTCTTTTTCTAAGACAACTACATCTTTGCAGCCGTTAGCAGCTAAATGATACGCAATGGCACAACCCACAACACCGCCACCAATGACCACGACTTGAGCTTTATTCTTCATGAGGTTTACCCTCCTCATCGAGCTTCATATCGGCAATAGCGCCTAAGGTAATACCGCGCAAAGGTTGGCGGTAGGTAGGAATCTTAGCATCACTGACTGGCACACCGGTTTTACTGGCAATTTCTTGCAAGATCAGCTGACGACAGGTGCGCCCCTGACAGGGCCCCATAGTAGCACGGGTGAGGCGCTTCAACTCGTCTACGGTGGTCAACCCTTGGTCGATCCACATATGTAATTCGCCGCGGGTAATGTCTTCGCAACGACAAATAATGGTGTTATCGTATTCCTTATTGCTCATTTTTAGACTCCTTTCGGGAGAAATGGCGGACGTCCATAGCCCAGTCGCGTTGCACTTCCAACCAGACCAAGCGAGTACGGTCGTAGGCTTTATTGTCTTGCACTCGCAGTACCTTGGCATCACCCAAAGCAGATCCTTCGCGGCTCATAGCAGTCACGGTCTCGCCCACTTTTGGCAAAGGTAAGAATTCGTAAGGTAGTTTAACCACTGCTTTATCGGGTTGACTTAAATCGACCACAAAAATGGCTAAGCCCGGGCAGTTGACGACACAGATGCCGCAACCGGTGCAGATGTCCCAGTCTATGACCGGGAGCTCGTTGATATCGTTGCCACGCTCGATTGCACCAAAGGGGCAACTGGTGGCGCATGGATTACAGGGGATTTTTTGAAAACACTCAATCACTGCACATGGCCCTTTTTGCAAACGCTCCAAGGAAGGAGTGACTTTGGCAACATCTTCTTTGGTTGGTATTCCGGTAACTTGTAACATGTTTTTAGAGTCCTCCTATGCTTGTAGTTTGGCCAAACCGGAGCGAATCTTCTCGCCAACCGGGCCGGAACGTAAATCATTGAGCTGGGTCTCGAACTCGTGGCGTTGTTGTTCAACCTGTTCCCCACCATACCCTAAGGATGCGGCAGCATTCAACCCTGCCAAATACCCTTCTACCATGGCAGAAGAGGCTTCTTCAATGCCACCGACATCGCCGGCCACATAGATTCCCTCTACGCTGGTTTGCATATCCAAGCCCCGCGCAGCCACATGGCCGCCTAATTCGGGGATAAATTTCATTTCACATCCTGCTTGCCAGAAAAGATCGGCAAAGGGAGATAATCCAACCGCTAAACAGATGGCATCGCATTCCACGGTTTGTTCAGTGCCGGGTATAGGTTGCCACTTCTCATCGAATTGGACGATGACAGCACCGGTGACCTTGTCAGTACCTAATGCTTCCTTAATCGAATGGCGGGTCATAATTGGCACCCCAGCACGGCGAATTTTGGCAGCATGCACTAAATAGCCACCAATACGAGGGCCAGCGTCCAAGATCGCAGCCACTTCCACCCCGGCTTGCATGAGCTGATAACTGACAATTAGACCAATATTTCCTGCTCCAATCATCAAAACCCGTTTCGCCGGTAAAACGCCGTAAACATTCATCAAAGTTTGTACCGCACCGGCTCCGAAAACACCGGGTAAATCATTGTTGGCGAACATCAGCATTTTTTCGCTGGCACCGGTAGCAAAGATGGATTTCTTGGGGTAGATCACTTTGAAGTCTTCATTTTCTTCCACAGTTAAAGCACCGTCTTCATACCGCCCTAAGACCATGGCATTGGTGCGAATTTCCACATTGGGCATTTCCTCAAGTTGTTTGACCAGCATACTGGCAATATCAATTCCACGAGTACCGGCATGCTGCTTTTGTGACCCGAAAAACATATGGGTTTGCTTGACCAATTGACCACCCAAGCGGTCGTCTCCTTCTAATAAGGTGACTTGAGCGCCCATACGAGCTGCTTGTAAGGCGGCACAAAGCCCGGCCGGACCGCCACCCACAACTACGATTTCTTTGTGTTCCACCCCAAGTCCCCCTTTCCAATTTGAGTTTCAATGGTCATACCATCTTGTACTTTGGTGATGCAGATTTTTACGTTGGGTCTGCCGTTCACGACCATCATACACGAAGAGCATTGACCAATGGCACAAAATAATCCTCTGGGGCGATGCTTTTCATGGCTGTCGCTTAAATGATAAACGTCTGCGGCATGCAAAGCAGCGGCAACGGTTTCACCTTCATAGGCATCCACCGGTTTGCCGTCAAAAAAGATTGTAACCTTTTTCCCGCGATTGAACTTTAGGATTGGATGTTCTTCCAGTCTCATAGACTCCCTCCTCTATTTACGGCTGATTTTTGACATGGCAAAAAACAACCGGGTGAATTGAATCACCGTTTGGATTCAATTTCTATTTCCGAAGGGTTGAATCCTGCCGTATATAATGAAGGTTATATACCACCTTCTACCACATCTTGTTACAATTCTTCGTTTTTGCCTTACTTTTTATTCTTTTTTGTAGTTCTGATGCAGAGTCTTGTTTTATTTCTTGAGCCATCCTAGGCCCTGTAATGTACCTGTAGTATATGCAAAACAGAAAGTGTTGAATAATTGAGCGTTAGGTGTTAAAATAGTGCAAGGATTTCTAATAAATATATTAAGATTTCGCAAAGGAGAGTGTGATATGCGCATCGTAGTCGTTGGTGACGGGAAAGTCGGTAAAGCTTTGTCTCAGAATCTTTCGGACGAAGGACATGAGATCGTTATTATCGACAATGATAAACAGGTAATCGATGATGCAGTAAATACGCTGGATATTGTCGGTGTCTATGGCAATGGTGCCAGTTACCGTGTACAGACAGAAGCAGGTGTAGATAAAGCAGATTTAATGATTGCCACGACCAACTCCGACGAAGTCAATATGTTATGTTGCTTAATTGCACGGAAACTGGGAGCCAAGCACACTATCGCTCGCGTTCGCGATCCTGAATACAGTGATCAATTGTTATTCATGCGCGAAGAATTGGGGCTTTCCATGCAAATCAATCCCGAATATAGCACCGCTATTGAATTATTTCGCATCCTACGCATTCCATCGGCTTTAAAAGTTGAAACATTCTCCAGAGGAAGAGTTGAGCTGATTGAGATCCGGTTAAAAGAACACTCGATTTTAGATCAAATCTCTTTACGGGATATACCTCACCGCCTTGGAGTTAAAGTTCTGGTTTGCGCTGTCCAACGTGATAATGATTTGGTCATTCCCGATGGTAACTTTCGCTTACATTCTTCGGATAAAATTAATGTAGTTGCTGCCCCTTCCGAAATCGCTCACTTCTTACAAGCTCTCGGAATCTCCGAACGTCCGGCTCAGCAAGTTATGTTGGTTGGTGGTAGCCATATTGCATATTATCTAGGTCGTATGCTTTTAGATGTTGGAGCTCAAGTTAAGATCATAGATAACGATAAAGAACGCTGCTTAGAATTGTGCGAACTACTTCCCAAGGCCATGATCATTCATGGAGACGGTACTGACCAAGACCTCTTACAAGAAGAAGGAATTGCAACAACCGATGCAGTTGTGACTCTGACCGGCATGGATGAACAAAACATTCTGATCTCCATGTATGCAACTTCTTTAAAAATAGGAAAAGTAATTACTAAGGTAAATCGACCGGCCCTGGCTTCCTTGGTAGAACATAACGGTTTGGAAAGCGTTATTTCCCCGAAAGACGTATCAACCAATCAAATCTTGAGCTATGTGCGAGGGATGCAAAATTCAATGGGCAGCAATGTTGAAACCATGTATAAACTGGTTAGCGGCCAGGTGGAAGCGCTGGAATTTAGAGTTCACTCCTCATTTCCTCATAAAGGTATCCCGCTTCGTAATCTTCGTTTTAAACCCAACACCTTGGTAGCCTGCATTACGCGAAACATGGAAATCATCATTCCTTTTGGAAATGATAAATTTCAAGTCAACGACCGGGTTATCGTTGTCACAACCGGAGAGTATTTTCATGATTTAACCGATATCTTAGAAGAATAGACCCTAGTTCAACTTTATGATTGAGACAAAAGGAGGTTCGCTATGAATATTGCCATGGTGCGCTATATTTTGGGATTTATCCTGCAAATTGAAGCAGTATTGCTTTTATTGCCCACAGCGGTCTCCTTATATTACGGTGATGCAGGGGTACGTCCCTTGTTTTTGACTGCTATGCTCACTGCTCTAATCGGTTATGCCTTACGGGCACGCAAACCCCAGAATCAGGTCATTTACGCTCGAGAAGGCTTCGCAGTCGTAACATTATCATGGTTATTGCTCTCCGCCATGGGGGCCCTTCCTTTTTGGCTGAGCGGTGAGATTCCAATGTACGTCGATGCATTTTTTGAAACCGTGAGCGGTTTTACTACAACCGGTGCATCCATCTTACCTGCAGTGGAAGGAATGAGTAAAAGTTTGCTATTTTGGCGCAGCTTTACCCATTGGATCGGTGGCATGGGGGTTTTGGTCTTTGCACTTGCTGTTCTCCCCATGGCAGATAATCGTTCAATTCATTTGATGCGAGCGGAAGTTCCCGGACCTACAGCAGGAAAATTAGTACCAAAAATGAAAGATACCGCAAAAATCCTCTATACTATTTATTTGGGGCTCACAATTCTACAAGTCTTGCTTTTGGTTTTTGGTGGAATGTCGTGGTTTGACAGCTTGATTCACACCTTTGGTAGTGCTGGAACGGGTGGGTTTTCGAATTATAATCTAAGTGTCGGTGCCTTTGGCAATGCTTATTTTGAATGGGTGATTGGGTTTTTCGTAATTTTGTTCGGCATCAATTTCAACTTGTATTTCTTTTTGTTGATCCGAAATTTCCGCTCTGTTTATAAGAATGAAGAATTGCGACTCTATTTGGCGATCATCTCCCTTGCTGTGCTGGCAATTACATTCAATATTCTTCCGATTTATCAAAATCTTGCTGATTCAATACGAACATCTTTTTTCCAAGTGGCATCAATTATGACAACAACGGGGTTTGCAACCGCCGATTTTAATGCATGGCCTGCTTTTTCTAAAGCAATTTTGCTAATTATCATGTTCTTTGGTGCTTCGGCCGGATCTACAGGTGGAGGAATCAAAATATCACGAGTGCTTTTGATTGGACGAATGGTCCGTCGTGAAATGCTGCGGCTGTTACATCC